>SKUL01000369.1 GCA_007129985.1 Flavobacteriales bacterium | reverse complement strand
TGCTGGGAGCTGCAGGCAACGGTTATTCCTTTCGGTATCCGCCGAAGTTATCAGATTCACGTAAATGTAAAAGCTCAGGTACTTCAGGATCTCAAATTGCAGCGTAGGGGTAATCTGGGGAGCAATGCCAACTTCTTCTAGCGCGACCGCGCAGGGATAAGTGCGTCCACCCAGTTCCTGAGTATTTGCTTTCCGAAGGGCGTAAGCACAGATTCAGGGTGATATTGTACTCCCCAAATGGGAAGCTCTTTGTGCTTGAATGACAGCGCCCAGCCATCTTCATGCTGTGCAGTAATTTGTAGGCCGTCAGGAATATCAGTTACAATCCAACTGTGATAATGTCCGCAAGCAAAGTTTGTTGGCATGCCCCGATAGAGCGGGTCTTCGGCATCTCTAACCACACCAGTGAAAGAAACGCCGTGAAGCACCTTGGGGAGGTTTGTCAATTTGGCTCCGAAATGTTGCCCGATGGCTTGCATCCCAAGACATATTCCAAGCATGGGTACTTGGCGGTGGTACTGGGCAATGACCAGAGGCATGCATCCGGCATCGTGCGGCAAACCCGGGCCGGGCGAGAAAACAACTCCGTCGTATTCTGTTACTTTTTGAGGATCAAACTGGTCGTTTCGAAAAACATCTATGGAATCCACAAAGGGCTGGAGCCTGTGGTACAGGTTGTACGTGAAAGAGTCGTAGTTGTCAATCAGCAGGAGCTTCATCAGCGTCTTTTTCGGTTGATGCCACCGCAGCTACACCTTCGGGAGCGTCTTTCCTGAAAATGTCGTCTTTGTCGAGCGGTCGCCAGGAGGGGTCCCAACGGAAACCTTTCAGTTGGTCTTCGCCTCCGGGAACCTGGTCAATGGGGTAGAGGGTTCCGCTCGGCATATCAATGAATACAATTTTCTGCACTTCGTTGTCTTCAAGGAAAATGCGTATGTCGCTACATATCAATCTGTTCATGCCAATATCCTTGTCATCTTCACCTTCATTCTCTTCCTTGGCGTAGTACACAGTTTCTCCGTTTCCTTCCACCCAGACCCTTGCAAGCTTTCCTTTTTCGAAATACCCGGTGAGGTAGTTTCCCTTAATTTGGTTGTACTGATTGGGTCCGGCCTCTGAGGTAATAAAGGAGTCTTGTTCGATGTACATCCTATCGAGGCCACCGGTTTTCAGATAGAGGTTGATGATGCGGCCGTTGATTTGATTTTCGTCAGACCATAGAACCGGCGTGTGGTACATCACAATGATAGAATCGGCATCGTGGTAGGTGAGCGAGTCGCATTTTCCTTGCATGTCGTTTCGGAAAAATTTTACCCTATGATAGGCGTGAACGATGTGATTGCCAGAAGAGTCTTTCACCGAAAACAAGGTATCGCCGTGCAGGTACAATGAATCGGGGCCGTCTATCAGGGTGAGCATTGCACGTTCTGTAACGAGCGAATGTCCTGTACTGTCGTAATGAATGGCAAAATCTCCGTTGATGATGTAGTTGTTGACAGTGTCAGTAATCTGCACATTGTTAAAGGCTTTGCCCATACCGATGTTCTGGTCGTAGAACAAGCTGTCGCCCTCCATGCGCTGGGTATCACTGATTACGTATGCGTTCTGGTTGAATTGCGAAATGTTGCGACGTGTATCGCTCCAGCCGTTTTCGCAATAGATGTAGCTGTCTTTCGAAATAATTTCGGTAGGGCCAATGAAGTATGCAATCTCGGTTTCCATGTCGTAACGCAGCGAGTCCGTGTAGATGGTGTACTTCTCGGTGGTGAGAACCACATCGTCTTTAAAGAACATGAAGCGCGTTTTGCTGTAGTAGTCACCGCGTTGACTCACAAGCACGTTGTCGTTCTCGGTGCTCACAATTTTTCCTCCGTTCAGGTAAGTTGAGATATCGGTGCGAAGGTTGTGGAGGAGATAGTCTGTGGTGAGAATCATCTCCTTGTCTTTCAGGGTGATGTTGTTAAAAACCTCGGCAGTCCGGGTTGGGGCATTGTACTTGAGAAAGTCGCCATACAGGTCGAGCGTGTCACCCTGTTTCACGTGTACATTGCTGAAGGCATCGAGGCTGTTACTGCTGTCGTATAGGTAGGCACTGTCGCAGTACATAATTACCCCTTCGTGCCTCATTATTACGTTGCCAATCAAGCGAGTTGCGTCAGGATGTACATCCACAGAAAAATCCTGAAAATTGGCTCTTAGCAGCTCAATTTTCTTTTTGGAGGTTTCCTGAGCAAGGGTTTGTAAAGACAAGATTGCGACCAGCGCAAAGCTTAAAACCAGTTTGAAGGCACTGTTCATGACGAGCAGCAGCGCACTTTTCGTGCCAGTTATCAGGCTGATACGGTTTCGCGTAAAATGGTTTGGCTTCGGTCGGGTCCAACCGACACAACACGCACGGGCACACCGGTTTCATGCTCAATAAATGCAATGTAGTCAATCAACTCAGGAGGCAGTTGCTCCCATTGATTCATCGCTGTTAAATCCTCCGACCAGCCGGGAATCTCTTTGTAAACAGGTTTGATGCCTTCTATGTTAACGTCGTAAGGGAAGTAATCTATCACTTCGCCGTTGATTTCGTAGGCCGTACACACCTTGATAGATTCAAACACCGAGAGTACATCGGCCTTGGTCATGAGCAACTGGGTTACACCGTTTATCATGATGGCGTATTTCAGTGCGGGCAAATCCAGCCAGCCGCATCTTCTGGGTCTTCCTGTAGTGGCGCCAAATTCATGCCCCACCTTGCGCATCATTTCGCCTGTATCGTCATGTAATTCAGTAGGGAAGGGGCCGCTACCCACACGGGTACAGTAGGCCTTGAATATTCCGAAAACTTCCTGAATGCGATTTGGAGCAATACCCAATCCTGAGCACGCACCGGAGCAAAGCGTATTGGACGAAGTAACATAAGGATAGGTTCCGAAGTCAATATCCAACAACGAGCCTTGTGCTCCCTCTGCCAAAATGGATTTTCCTGAGTTGAGGGCGTTGTTGAGGTAGTGCTCGCTGTCAATGATGGTCATTTTCTTCAGAAATTCAATGCTTTCGAGCCACTCCTGCTGCATGGGTGCCAGGTCGTAGTCAAAATCAAACTGGGCCAGCATGTGTTCGTGTTTGCTCACAAGCTGGTCGTAAATCTCTCTGAAGTTGGGCTTCAACACATCGCCTATTCTCAATCCGTTACGCCCGGTTTTGTCCATGTAAGTCGGGCCGATTCCCTTTAGGGTACTTCCAATCTTCATCTTTCCTTTTTGGTGCTCATTGGCAGCGTCGAGTATGCGGTGAGTAGGAAGGATGAGGTGCGCCTTGCGCGAAATGAGAATATTCTTGAAAACAGGAACATCGTATTGTAATAGCGCCTCAATTTCTTTTTTCAGGATGATGGGGTCAATCACCACGCCGTTGCCAATCACGTTCATGGTAGTATCGCGAAACACTCCTGAAGGTATAGTGTGCAGCACGTGTTTAATTCCGTTGAATTCCAAGGTGTGACCGGCATTGGGGCCTCCCTGAAAACGCGCAATGATTTCGTAGTTGGGGGTGAGAACGTCAACAATCTTTCCTTTTCCTTCATCTCCCCATTGGAGTCCGAGCAGTACGTCAGCTTTCATTTTATGGTTTTTTGCAGGGTGATGTTTGACACCCTTGAGTAATAGTGCGGGCTCTCAGGCCGCTATGTTGGGTTTATTGATGCTTGTTGAATGGTTGCGAAGTTCATTTTTTCTCTCCGCGTCGGGTTCCGTAAAAGTACAACGAGTGGTGCACGATATCCACACCAAAAATATCTTCGAGCGTGGCTTTGATGTTTTGAATCCGAGGATCGCAAAACTCTATCACCTCGCCGGTATCGGTAAGGATGATATGGTCGTGCTGCTTGAATTCATGTGCTTTTTCAAACTGAGCGATGTTGCTGCTGAACTGATGTTTGCGTACCAGATTGCAGGCCAAGAGAAGATCCATGGTGTTGTACAGGGTAGCTCTGCTCACCCGGTAGTTCTTATTCTTCATGTTGACGTACAACGACTCGATGTCGAAATGCCCGTCAATGTTGTATATTTCATTGAGTATGGCAAATCTTTCCGGGGTTTTTCGGTGGCCGTTGTTCTCGAGGTAGGCCGAAAAGATGTCGTTTACTTTTTCGTGGGTGGATGCTCCACTCATGGTCGTTGTCTTAAAGTGCAAAGCTACTTATTCCGCCGCAAATCCACCGTCTGCTTCCACGCGCTGAATGCCGCGCACCCCCTGCACGCGTTTCAGCTTTCGGATGAGCTGGTGCAGGTGGTCGGTGTCATACACATACAGGCTGATAAGTCCCTCAAAAACACCGTCGTTCGACTCGAAACTGATGGATTTCATGTTTACCCGCAATTCGTTGGAAATGGCAGATGTGATAGAGTGCACCAATCCCACGTCGTCAATCCCCGAAAAACGAATGGTAGCCAAAAACTCATTGGCTTTTTGGCTGGCCCAACGCGCTTTGATGGCACGGTAAGCATAATTGCCCAATAACTGAACCGCATTTGGACAGTTTACACGATGAATCTTAATGCCTTCGTTTACTGTAACAAATCCAAATACATCATCGCCAGGTATAGGGTTGCAGCACTTGGCAAGCGAGTAATCTACCTGCTTCATGTCATCGCCAATGGTGAGGGTTTCGTTCGGTGTTCGGCCCTCCTGCACCAGGTTTTCTAGCGTTTCGGCTGACTTTTGTTCGGATTTCTTTTCCTCAAACTTAATCAGGCCGTTTTCAACGCGGTAGTTACGCAATTTTTTGAGGTCAATCTTTCCTTTTGCAATCTGGTAATACATCTCCAAAGCGCTGTCAACCTTAAAATGCTTTTCGAGCTCGGTGATGTTGATGCTCAGATAGTCCACCTTGATATTTCGGAGTTTGCGCTCTAGCATTTCGCGGCCCATTTCGGCAATTTTTTTCCGCTCTTCCTTGAGGGCTGCCTTAATTTTGGATTTGGCCTTTCCGGTAACAACAAAGTTGAGCCAGTCGGCCTTGGGCTTTTGTTTTTGAGACGTGATAATTTCTACCTGATCGCCGCTTCGCAGTTCGTGGCTCAACGGAACGAGCTTGTTGTTCACCTTGGCACCCAAACAACTAGAGCCTACCTGTGAGTGAATTTCAAAGGCAAAGTCTAGCGCAGTGGCACCCATCGGCAAACTAAAAAGGTCTCCTTTGGGAGTGAACACAAAAATTTCGTCGGCAAAGAGGTTCAGCTTGAAATCGTCAATAAAATCAAGGGTATCGCTGTTGGTGTTCTCCAGCATTTCGCGGATGCGTGTGAGCCAGGCGTCGAGTCCTGATTCCTGCTGTCCTCCTTCTTTGTACTTCCAATGTGCGGCAAAGCCTTTTTCACTGATTTCATCCATTCGCCGCGTACGAATCTGCACCTCAACCCATTTCCCGGTGGGACTCATTACAGTGGTGTGCAGCGATTCATACCCGTTGGCTTTCGGGGTTGAAATCCAGTCGCGAAGTCTGTCGGGATTGGGCTTGTAGTAGTCGGTAACCACAGAGTAGGCCCGCCAGCAGTCGGCTTTTTCGTTTTCTAGAGCGGTATCTATAATGACGCGGATGGCAAAAAGGTCGTACACTTCTTCGAAGCTCACCTTTTTTTCCTGCATCTTGTTGTAGATGGAGTAGATAGACTTGGTGCGTCCTTTTATCTCGAATTTAAAACCACTTGCTTCCAATCCGCGCTTAATGGGAATGATAAAGCGGTTGATGAAGCGCGTACGAACAGCCTGTGTCTTCTTGAGTTTGCTGTTGATTTCATCATACACCTCGGGTTCGGTGTATTTCAGTGCCAGGTCTTCGAGTTCACTTTTGATGGCGTACAGCCCCAGTCGGTGGGCGAGGGGCGCGTACATGAACTTGGTTTCAGACGCAATTTTCAGTTGCTTGTCGCGACGCATGGACTCGAGCGTGCGCATGTTGTGCAGACGGTCGGCCAGTTTGATGAGTATCACGCGAATATCATCAGAAAGGGTGAGCAACATTTTGCGGAAGTTCTCAGCCTGAATGGAGGTGGTGTGGTCAAATACCCCTTCAATCTTTGTAAGACCGTCTATAATCTTCCTAACCTGAGATCCGAAGAGATGCTCAATATCCTCCAGAGTAATGTAGGTATCTTCAACCGTATCGTGCAACAAGGCCCCGATTACGCTGGTGGTTCCGAGACCAATTTCTTCGGCCACGATGCGCGCCACGGCCAAAGGGTGGTAGATATAGGGCTCGCCTGATTTACGCCGCATATCCTTGTGTGCGGTAAGGGCGAGGTCAAAGGCCTTGCGAACCAATTCGCGGTCTTTCTTACCCTTGGTTTTGGTTACGCGCAGTAAGCCCCTGTACGCCCGAAGTATATCGCGTTTTTCCTGCTCGGTATCTACCTTGATTTCCATAGAGGTTAGAGGGCGGGAAGTACTTTGGTGCTTACTTCTCCAAAACCTACGCGAACACCGTTTTTCTCTGCATATCCGCGCATGGTAATGGTATCGTCGTCGGCGATGAATTTCCTTTCCGAGCCATCGCTTAGTTGAATGGGTTTGGTTCCTTTCCAGCTCAGCTCCAGCATCGAACCATAGGCATCGGGAGTTTCTCCACTGATGGTACCTGAGGCCATCATATCACCTGCTCGCACATTGCAACCATTTACTGTGTGATGGGCCAGTTGCTGGTTCATGTTCCAGTACATGTATTTGTAGTTGCTGCGGCAAATGGTGTTTTCTTCACCGCCTTCAGGAGTTAGGGCAACCTCGAGGTTAATCTCGATATGCTTGTGACCCTCGTAACGCAGGTAGGGCAATACCTCCGGATTTTGTGTGGGACCGGGGACGCGGAATGGCTCCAATGCATCGAGAGTAACAATCCATGGAGAAATAGATGAAGCAAAATTTTTCGCAAGGAATGGCCCCAGAGGTACGTATTCCCATTTTTGAATATCGCGTGCTGACCAGTCGTTAAACAGCACCATCCCGAAAATGTAATCATCGGCCTCGGCAGTGCTGATAGATTGACCAAGGGCTTTTCCCTCAAAGGTGATAAAGGCCATCTCCAGTTCAAAGTCAAGCAGTCTGCACGGGCCGAATGTGGGTGCATCTGCATCGTCTGCCTTGGTTTGGCCTTTGGGGCGGTGTATGGGTGTGCC
>SKUL01000306.1 GCA_007129985.1 Flavobacteriales bacterium | reverse complement strand
CTTGCCTCGGTAATGATTTACCTCACCACGCTGATTCTTTTTGCAAGGGCACATCTGTACATCACTGGCGGACATACCCTGTTGCTGATGTTTTTGTTTTACTTCATTTTCATGCCCGATGGAAAGACCTCCTTGCAAAGCAACGTGCTGAACAATTTGTTCCTTTTAGCATGCAAGCTGCAACTGATTGTGGTGTATTTGTTTGCAGGTTTGTACAAACTTCAGGGCACCCACTGGCTCAGTGGTGAGGCCGTATATTACGTGTTGCACATTCGGGAGTTTAGCCACCCCAGGTTGATGGAGGTTTTTGGTGAAAGTCGTGCATTGGGCCGCATGGCCACGTGGTTTGCGCTGGCTTACCAGTTGCTGTTTCCGGTGCTGGTATGGTTCAGAAAAACAAAGGGCCCGTTGTTGCTAGCCGGAGCCCTGTTTCACCTTTACGTGGCATTTGGTATGGGGCTTCCGGATTTCGGCATCATCATGGTTTTGAGCTACCTGATGTTTGTGCCCAACCACTTTTATCAGGGGTTCACCAATTCGGCTTTGTTGAAAAGGGGGAAGGCGCTCATCAGGTCATGAACAGATTTTTTCACCTCGCCCAACACAACTGAATTCTCCCGGTTGGTGATAACCTTGTTGATGAGACGTGCGATTTCTACCATGTGGTCTTCCTTCAGCCCTCGGGTGGTAACAGCCGCGGTTCCTATCCGGATACCCGAAGTCACAAAAGGAGATTGATCATCAAACGGTACCATATTTTTGTTTACGGTAATCTCCGCAGCCACCAGCGCGTTTTCAGCATCGCGTCCTGTGATATTTTTTGAACGAAGGTCAATCAGCATACTGTGGTTATCCGTACCACCGGAAATGATGCTGTAGTCCATTTTCACCAGTTCATCAGCCAGTTTTTTGGCGTTGGTAATCACTTGTTTTGTGTAGTCCTTGAAAGAAGGTTGAAGTGCCTCTCCGAAGGCTACTGCTTTGGCTGCAATGACGTGCTCCAGAGGACCACCTTGTGTACCGGGAAACACTCCGCTGTCCAGAAGAGAAGACATTTTACGAACCACTCCTTTGGGCGTTTTTATACCGAAGGGATTGTCAAAATCCTGCCCCACCATAATAAGTCCACCTCGCGGGCCACGCAGAGTTTTGTGCGTGGTAGTGGTGACGATGTGGCAGTGCTCTAAAGGGTCTTTCAGCCAACCGCTTGCAATGAGTCCCGAAGGGTGGGAGATATCGGCCAGCACCAGCGCACCTACTTCATCCGCTACTGATCGTATGCGCTCGTAGTCCCAATCACGCGAGTAAGCCGAGGCACCACAGATAATGAGCTTGGGTCTGATGCTGCGCGCAGAACTTTCGAGCGAATCATAATCAATCATTCCGGTTTCGCGCTTTACACCATAAAAATGTGGCTCATACAGTTTTCCGGAGAAATTTACCGGTGAGCCGTGGGTCAGGTGGCCTCCATGGCTGAGGTCAAATCCTAGAATGGCATCTCCGCTTTGGAGCACAGCCAACATCACAGCTGCATTTGCCTGTGCACCGGAATGCGGCTGAACGTTTGCCCAGGTTGCGCCGAAGAGTTCACACACTCGGTCAATAGCCAACTGTTCAACCTGATCAACAATTTCACAGCCACCGTAATAGCGTTTTCCGGGCAGCCCCTCGGCGTATTTGTTGGTGAGTACGGAACCCATGGCTTCGAGTACATCCGGACTCACAAAATTCTCCGAAGCGATAAGCTCCAATCCATTAAGTTGTCGTTGTTTTTCTTGCTCTATCAGCTTGAAAATGGCTGTGTCTTTCATGGCGGTAATTTGCCCTCAAAGGTAGCAATTAGCGCTTCATCGAGTCTTGCGAGTTACGATAAAGCGGGTAGCCCAAACTGAGTGTTGCAACAGGAACAGGTGATTGTAGAAACCCCATTAAAAGTCGCGCGTAAGAGTACCCTTCGTCAAGAGAGTTTGCAACCCAACCTCCTAAGAAGAAAATCAGGGCAACAAGAGTCACCACCGCATAAATGGCAAAGAGCAGTTTCAGCAGCGCCTTGTTTCGAAAAAGAACCCAAATGAATGCGACGCTCAGAACAAAATTCACCAATGTGAAAACCAAGGTGATGGCGTATTTGGTATAATAAATGTGCTGCGAAGGCCATGGGAGCATAAAGTTGAAAAAGGAGTGGCCTTCCCACGTTTCCCGACCACTTTGCAAAAAGTATAGGACGTAGTTTACATTCAATGCCCAGAAATCGCGGGTGTAACCGGCGGCAATGAAGAGAAGAGCCAGAGCTGCTAGGGTCCAGTATTTGACACCATTGCTCACGAGGAGGGGATAGCCGGGCTGGAATCTTTGCTCAACCTGAAAGCCCAGATGTACCAAAGTGCAAATACTGCCGAGTAAACCATTACATAGAAGGTGTAGTTGTGATTGAATTCAAGCCACTCAGGTCGCACTGCCACAATAATGGTGAGCGCTACGATTCGGATAATGTTCACGAAATGGATAACAATGATGCCCAGAGGGATGTACCAAAGTTTCTTGAGGACAGGTCCGGGGTAAGCCAGCATAAAGGCAACGAACAGGGCAAACAAAGTGATTCCATTGCAGGGGTCGCCAATCCAAACCCCGGTACTGCCGTCAATACCGATGGTACGTATTTGTTGCGCAGCTGGTGGAGCCGGCATCAGATCGTAGCCCATCGTCTCAAGAATAATGGAGCTGAAGAAGATAAGGTTGTCAATCACCAGACGGTCAATCAGCGTATTGGGCTGAAGCCATTGATCGTAAAGCAAATTCCAGCAAAGAAGAATGAGTCCCGCGGTAATAAGAAAGCGGTAAAACGTGTTAGACCAAATGGTGCGTAACATGGAAGATAAAAACCCCTACCGATTTTTGCGAAGGTCGTAGGCCTTCTTACCACCAATAGCCAGACCAGCAGCAATGAGGAGTGTAGTGCCGCCATCGATGGGTATACAAGGCGGCGGAAAACAAGGAGGACCAGCTCCTCCGCTCGAAGGCTGAGCAGCCAATAATAGAGGGAAAGCTATCAGGAGAGTGATAAGTGTTAGCTGGAGAAACGTTTTCATCTTGTATCCGTACTTTCTGGAAGCAAAGATAGTTAAACTTTGAAGTTACGCAACTCACTTCAAAAAATCAGTTGTCCACATTTTTTGTATTATGTCCATTTTAGAAACTCAGTTTTTCTTCTCGATTTGTTGTGTGGCGATTTCAATGAAGCCACCCAAGAAGGGTGAGGTGTGGGCGATGATTCCTATATTTGCAGGCTAATACCAACCAAATTACATGGCCGAAAAAAAGGGGGGAGTGATAGAAGCTGATGACCTCAGGGTGGTTGGCAAGTTTATCGGCAAGAACTGGTATTTGGTGGTATTGTTCACTGCTCTTGCTGGTTTAGCGGCATATTTCTACACGCACCGAATGGCAGACATTTATGCCGCGAAGGTGGAGATACTATTGAAGCCCGAATCTGGTTATGAGTTGCAGTCTCAGGTGTATAGAGGGCTTTCAGGATTTTACCAAAACTATGCAGATATCACCAATCAGAAACGCGTGCTGAAATCGCATGACTTGATTGAAAGAACGATTAAAAAGCTGAACTTCAGTATTTCGTATTTTATCAAAGGAAAGGTCAAAACCACAGAGGTCACTCATTTTGATGCGCTTGAAATTGATGTCAAGCTACTGAATGCGAAGCTGTACCAGAAACTTATTGATATTGAGATTCTATCCCCTGAAGAATATGGACTGAGCTATCTGAAAAATAATGTTGAAACGGAAAAAGTTTTCCGATTCAATGAACAGGTTGTTGGCGACGACTTTGTCATCATAATTCAAAAAAGTCCTCATCTTAGCGATGAGGCCTTCATGCGTTTGGCGGTGAATAACTACCAGTTTCAGGTAAACAGTTTGCCTTATCTTGTGAGTAGGTACAAAAGGGGCTTGAACATTCAGAACGTAGACTTTACCAGTATTCTGGAGCTTTCGATAGAGGATGGCGTAGAGCAGCGAGCTAGACTTTTTCTGGATAGTCTTTCAGTGACTTACATCCAGAGTACACTCGACAACCAGAAGGAATTGAATGATAATACACTGGATTATATTGATCGTCAGCTAAGCCGGGTAGCTTCAATTCTCGACAGCCTCGAAACAGATCTGGAACAGTATAAGGAAGGTCAAGCTATTCTTGATTTGTCACGAGAGGAGCGCAAACACTTTGATAACATCAGCAGTTTTGATTCTGAGGTGAGAAGGTTGGATCTCGCGCTGCGTTCTATTGAGGCGCTGGAGCAGTACGTTTTCAAAAGTGATCAGGAGCGACTTCTTCCTCCGTCCTATTACGTGCTTGATGATGACGCATTCCTCAAGAGGTCTCTAAGTGAGCTATATGAGCGGCAGATAGAAAGAAACATGAGCTCGTTCAATGCTACGGACGAAAATCCGCGGATACGAGAATCGGTCGAAGCAATGCAGGCCTTGCGAAAAGATATTCTGGTTTATCTTGGAAACACCCGCGAAGCGATGCTGCAAAAAAGAGCCGGATTGATTGATCAGATCGGACAGATAGAAAGGCTGATTCGCGAAATACCGAGGTCCCAACGCGAAATTTTGAATATTGAGCGTAAAAGAAAGGTGAATGAGGATATGTACATGTTCCTTTTGGAGAAACGCGCCAATACAGTAATTGCCAGAGCAGCTATTATTCCTCAAACGAGCATTATTGAGCGATCAAGATCATTAGGGATAGTTGGTCCCAACAAGCAGCGCATATGGTACATCTTCATGGGTGCTGGCTTTGCATTGGCTGTTCTTATCGGATTCATTCGATTGATGCTCTTTGAGCGCATAGAAAACACCCGTGAACTTAAGCACATCTCCAACTTGCCTGTACTGGGCGGATTACCTCTCTATCCAGATACAGGGGAGTCAAGGTTGGTGGTTGTAGATAATCCTAAGTCTAATATTGCTGAGTCTTTTCGGGCAATCAGAACTAACCTGCAGTTTCTTAGTGGATCTGACGGTACACAGGTCATGCTGAGCACGTCGTTGCACCCCGGAGAGGGAAAGACCTTCGTCAATATCAATTTAGCGGCCATGATTGCCAAAGCAGGCAAGAAGACCATTCTGCTTGATTTTGACCTCCACAAGCCCAAAGTGCATTCCTCAATAGGGCTTCCCAACCAAATTGGGTTGTCAACCTTTATCGTTGGTAAAACCAGCCTTGAGGAGTCAATACAGCACAGCTCTGTAGAGAATCTACACATCATGACGGCAGGCCCTATTCCGCCAAACGCTTCCGAACTTGTATTGCACGATCGTGTAACCGAATTGATTGATAAACTGAAAGAAAGTTATCATTACATTATTCTGGATACACCACCTCTATTACTCATAAGCGATGCTTTGGTTCTAATAAAATACACCAACAATGCTCTGTTCGTTATGAACACCACCAGAGCTACCAAGCAAGGTGTTCGCTACCTGGAGGAAGTGGTGGACGCCAACAAGCTCAGTCATGTCGCTTTGCTGCTCAATGGTATCAAGCAAAAGCGCTGGAAGTATTACTACAGTAAATATGGGTATGGATACGGTTATGGGTATGGCTACGGTTATGGGTATGGCTACGGCTATGGTAAAGACTCCAGTCAAAAACGCGAATAGTTCCGTTTCTGTGTGCTGGCTTGTTTCCCGTTCGTCTGATGAAAACAGTTTCTTTGTAGCATCAAAAAATATCAGCTTTGTTTAGAAACCTGCTGCATAACAAACTTCGGTACTTTTTTTTCTTTTTCAGTCATCTGAGATATCGGATATTCATAGCTCTGGTGTTTAGCATCGCCGTGGGAATGCTAGACGGCTTTGGATTAGCGATGCTTCTTTCCCTATTGCAAACAATTGACGGAGCGAGCCAACCCAATCCGGAGGATCTTGGGAATTTGCGATTTCTGCTTGACTTCTTAAATGGTATCGGGCTCCAATTGGTGATCGAAACAGTTCTCGTCTTCATGCTTGGCATCTTCGTCCTCAAGGGAGTAGCAAAGTATTTCTACCTGACCTACATGGTGAATACCAGAAGGTTTTTTGTGCGAAAGATGCGCCACGAAACGATTGATGCGCTCGGCTCCTTGAACTATAAGTTCTTCGTCTTGTCTGATGCAGGCCGAATTCAAAACACGATGGGAAGCGAAGTATCTCGTGTAATCAATGCATTTAATCGATACTTTTTCGCCATGCAACATCTGGTATTGGTCGCAGTATACCTGCTTCTTACGTTGGCTACCAATGCTTTGATGGGGGTGTTTGTGATTGTCGGTAGCTTGCTGACCAACTTAATGTATCGCAGTATCTACAAGAAATCCAAAGGCTTGTCTAAGGAAATTTCTGCCTCGGGACATGGGTTTCAGCGTTACCTCATTGAAAAAGTGTATGCTTTTAAGTACCTCAAAGCAGTAGGCGGGTTAGATCGCTATGCCACGCGTTTAAAGGAAAAAGCTGACGAGGTTGAAGTCGCGAGCAAGAGCATTGGAACGCTCGGCGCAATTATGCAAAGCACCCGTGAACCTATAATCATAGCTGTGGTGATAGCTGTTGTTATGGTTCAATATGTTGTTTTTAACCAGTCAATTGCTGTTGTTGTGCTGAGCTTGCTATTCCTTTACAGGGCTCTGACCAGTCTCATGCAGCTACAATCAAGCTGGAATGGATTCCTCTCTAATTGTGGATCCATTGATAATATGATTGATTTTATGAATGAAGCTAAAACCAATGAAGAAGCTACCCTGTCGAATATTTTCGATGAAGATGTGGAACGAATTACGCTGCAGGATATCAGCTTCGCTTATAGTCAAGAACCAATTCTTAATAGCATCAACCTAAATATTGAAAAAAAACGAACCATTGCCTTTGTAGGTGAGAGCGGAAGCGGTAAAACCACTCTCGTAAATCTCATCGCAGGTTTGGTACAACCCGATTCTGGCAAAATGCTTGTCAACGGCAAAGCCATTTCTGATTTTGATATTCGCAGCTACCAGAAAAACATCGGTTATATCACCCAGGAACCGGTCGTTTTTAGCGACAACGTGTTCAACAACATTACCTTTTGGGACAAGAAAACCCCCGAAAACATGGAGCGATTCTGGGAAGCCCTGCG
>SKUL01000217.1 GCA_007129985.1 Flavobacteriales bacterium | reverse complement strand
CCCTTACGCCAACAGCATCGGCATGTTATGAAGCCGGTTTCCAGACGATGTATGTGCAGATAATGGGGAGCAATAACCCCGATTGTGAGGCTGCTCCCTTGGTGCATCAATGGGAAGTGCCCGATTGTGATGAACCTGCATGTCCGGCTGAGTTGATTGTAACAGAAACCGATGATTGTGGTTGTTACGACTTTGTGATTTCACCATCTGATATCGGAAGCGAGTACCACTGGAACCTCGCCGGAAATGTCTTCACCACCAATGCCTGGAGTTTTACGGAGTGTTTTGAGGCTGGTTTTCAAACAGCTTATGTGCAGATAGTGGGCAGCGATTATCCTGAATGTGAAATAGCACCGCTTGCCCATGAATGGGTAGTGCCGGAGTGTGAAGATGAGTGTCCCTTTGAGCTGATGGTCGAGGAAACCTCAGCTTGTGGTTGCTATTCGTTTACGATCAATGGCCCCGCCGGTAACGAGTTTATGTGGAATCTGGGCGATTCTGTTTTTGTGAGTTCCGATTACGCAATAACCCACTGCTATGAGCCAGGGTTCCAAACAATGTACACGCAGTCGCTCAGCACAGAATACCCAGAATGCGATGCTCCGCTCGTACATCAATGGGAGGTACCCGATTGTGGCGGCTGTAGCCTTGGATTGAATGCCACTTACCTGGGAGGTGGACTTTATGACTACGAGGCTTTTGGTCTTGGTTCAGGAGCGCTGACGTGGGATTTCGGAAATGGCTACACCGATGAAAACGAAGGGTGGTCTGCACAGCATATCTACTTGCCAGGCAATTATACAGTCTGCGTATTGCTGAACGATACAGCCTGCCCCGAAGTGCTGGAAGCCTGTGTGGAAATTGAGGTTCCTGATGATGACTGCTACTGGATTGGCGGAATCTGGGGAATTACAGCACCTGTTCAGGCGGTTGCTCTTGATGTGATGATAATTGGAGACGACGAAAACTTCATGGGTGGATTTAACTCCTGGATGGAAGGAGACACTCTCTGGATGGGTGGTGAATGGTGTGTTGCTCCCGGCTGCTATACCATAACTGTTACGAGTGAGTTTCCCCTAACACCCGAGTTGATTGAACCTCAATTATGGCCCATTTTGCCCGACGTCATTCCTGTCAATATCTACTGGTCAGAAAACAATAATCCCTACGAGTGGGAAGCCACCCTCGAAATCCTCGCGGATTGCGCCGATGGGTCGGTAGGAATGGAGGAAACACCCCTCGATGCCATCCGCGTGTATCCTGTGCCTACCCGCGATTTGGTGCAAGTGGATTTCTTTGGCATGGATGTAGTAGATTGTGTTGTGTTCAACGCCATGGGGCAACCGGTTTATTCCCGTTCACTTCAAACCAATGAACGTATTTCGTTGAGCCATTTATCCGCAGGACTTTACATCATGCAGTTCCGCTATCAAGACCAGATTGAGACATTCAGTATTCCCTTACTGGATTGATTGATGTTTCAATAGTCAAAAAACTCCGCAGCTTCCCTCTGCGGAGTTTTTTTGTGCAAAAGCCGTATTTTGAGACCCAATTAACCAAGCCATGGGAGAAAAAAGCGTATCAACCAAAACCACAGCTGCCAGTCGCAAACGGTTTCTAAAATATTTGCTCAATGATGTAGAAGCGCTCGATTATATGCTTCGCGAAGGCATGATTGAATCGGGTGTGCAGCGCATCGGCGCCGAGCAGGAATTTGCACTGGTCGACAAGTATTTCAAGCCCTCCAAAAACGGACTTGAAATCCTGCAAAGGGTAAACGACCCTCATTTTACCACCGAACTTGCCCGTTACAACCTGGAAATAAACCTCGATCCCTTCGACCTCGACAGTAAGTGTTTTTCCAAAATGGAGCGACAGTTGCGCAGCTTGTTGAACAAGGCAGATGATATTGCCGGCAAATTCAATGATCACGTTATTCTCACCGGCATTCTACCTTCCATTGACATCCGCTCTGTGCAGATGGATTTTATGACGCCCAACCCACGGTATTATGCGCTGGGAGACATCATTAAAGAGCTGCGCGGTCAGGATTTTGAATTGAATATTCTCGGCGTGGATGAGCTCATTCTCGCACACACCAACATTCTGTTTGAGGCTTGTAATACCAGCTTCCAATGTCATTTACAGGTAAGCCCCGAGGAGTTTGTTGACCGTTACAATTGGGCGCAGATGATTTCCGGTCCGGTGATGGCCATGGCTGCAAACTCACCGCTTCTTTTTGGCCGTCAGCTATGGAGCGAAACGCGTATTGCGCTCTTTCAGCAGAGCATTGACATGCGCAGCAAGGGCTACCACCTTCGTGAGCGTCAGCAACGCGTTTCGTTTGGCAACGACTGGATATCAAGCGTAACCGATATTTACAAAGACGATATAGCTCGCTTTACGCTCATTCTCACCAACATGGCCGAGGAGGATTCGTTGAAGAAACTGAAGAACGGTGAAATCCCAACCCTGAGCGCTTTGCGACTGCACAACGGCACCATCTGGAAGTGGAACCGACCTTGCTACGGAGTAGGAGGTGGAGTGCCACATCTCAGAATTGAAAACCGATATATTCCTTCAGGTCCAACCGTGATTGATGAGATGGCAAACTTTGCCTTTTGGGTGGGCCTGATGCAAAACATGCCTGAAGAACTGAAAGGAAACTGGCACAACATGGATTTTGAAGACGCAAAAGAAAATTTCTACAAAGCCTGTACTACTGGTATTCAGAGCGGAATGGTTTGGAATGGCAAAATTGTGGCAACCAAACAACTTGTGCTCGACGAATTGGTGCCCATGGCCCGTGAAGGACTGGAGAAAACAGGTGTTGACAAGGATGATATTGACCGCTACTTGCAGGTAATCAGGGAGCGGGCAGAGGTAGGGCAGAACGGAAGTCGTTGGATGGTGAAGAGCTTCCGAAAACTGAAAAAAGAATTTGGGCGTGATGAAGCCATGGTAAAACTTACCGCGGCTATGCACAAACAGCGCCTTACCAAAAAGCCGGTGCACACCTGGAAAACTGCCGATGCAGCAGCCCTCCGCAAGATAGACATGCAGTACGATTGCGTGCTCAACGTAATGACCACAGACATTATCAGCGTGCAGGAAACCGACCTCGTAGATTTGGTGGCCAGTATTATGGAGTGGAGGAATATTCGCCATATTCCGGTGGAGAGCGCCCGTGGCGAACTGAAGGGAATCATCACGCGCAAACACATTGAGCAATACAATGCCGACCCCAACCGAAAAAAGATGGCGGTGGCTGCCGATATTATGCAAACCAAAATCACCTCGGTAGAGCCAGAAACCGACGTGAAGTACGCCATGCTTCTGATGATAGATGAAAAAATCAGTTCTTTGCCTGTGGTTAGCAATGGCCAGTTGGTAGGGTTGCTTACCGATTCGGATACGGTTGATTTGTGGGACAAACTGAAGAACAGAAAGGGATAGAGACGAGTGCCGAAATGGCTGGAAAAGCAGTGCCTGAACGTCTGATTTTCTCTCGGAAAGCGGCCGAAAGTCACCCCACGGTGGTTTTATTTGGTGGAATACACGGCAACGAGCCCGCCGGTGTGTTGGCGCTGGAGCGCATTGCAAAGTGGTTGCCGGCGGAGGTAGAAGGAAACATCTATGCATTTCGTGGCAACCTAAAGGGCTTGGCTCAAAAGCGCCGTTTTATCAGCTTCGACCTGAACCGAATCTGGGGGCAGGAGGAGTTTAATCTGGTTAGGAACACTGCTCCGGAAGAGTTGGAGGATGAGCTTTTAGAGCTAAGCGAATTGCTCAGCGAGATTGATGTTATCCTGCAAAAGCACGGAAAAAGGCCTGTGGTTTTTATGGACTTGCATACCACGTCGGCAAAGAGTTGCTCTTTTCTGCCTTTTAACGATGCGTTAATGAATCGAGCCATTGCTGAGCGTTTTCCGGTGCCGCTGATTTTGGGAATTGAAGAATTTTTGGATGGCGCACTGATGAGTTATATCAATGACCTGAACCATCCGGCTCTGGCCTTTGAAGGCGGTCAGCACAATGATCCCGCAGCCATTGATCAGCATGAGTCATTTGTGAAACTTACACTTCATCACCTCCATATTGTTGAGCTTGATAGGGTTGAGAAAGAAAGACTCGAATCCATGTTGAAACCCCCACCCAAGGTTCAAACAGGTTTTTACGAGATTTTGCACCGCCACCTGATTCCAACCGGGGCGGAGTTCATCATGGAGCCCGGATTTGAGAATTTTGACTTTGTTGAGCTTGATGAAGCTTTGGCCACGCAGGATGGAAGGGTTGTTTCGGCACCCGTTTCGGGTCAGATTTTTTTGCCGCTCTATCAGCCGGTGGGTGAGGATGGATTTTTCATCGGCCGTCCTGTTTCAGCTTTTTGGTTGCGACTTTCCGCGCGGCTCAGAAAATGGCGTTTTCAGCGGGTACTGGCAGCATTACCGGGTATTTCACCACACCCTGCGCGTCCGAGGTGCTACCTCGTGAACCCCCGCGTAACAAGAATTTTGAGCAGGGAAGTCTTTCACCTGCTTGGATTCCGCATTAAGAAGCTTGAGGCAGAGAGATGGTTGCTTGTTCAGCGGGATTGATGCAGCGCTCAATACACTCCTCCAATCGTCAAATGCACGAATTTTTGTTCTTTTACGCGGCGTTCGGCGCATACGTCTCTTTTTTGAACCATGCTGTTTAACTCTCTTGATTTTGCGGTATTTCTACCCTTGGTGTTCCTGCTTTATTGGACCATCAAGCCTTTGGGCATCAGGTTGCAGAATGTGTTTCTTGTAGGTGTCAGCTACCTGTTTTACGGCTGGTGGGATTGGCGCTTTTTGGGCCTTATCGTTTTCAGTACGCTGATTGATTACGCGGTGGGGCGTGCCTTAGCGAGCGAGTTGAAGCAGTCAAAACGAAAAGTGCTTCTCTGGCTGAGTATTCTGGTCAACCTTGGGTTCCTCGGCTTTTTCAAGTACTTCAATTTTTTTCTCGACAATTTCGTTACGGCTTTTACCTTCTTTGGAGGTGAAGTGTCTATGCGTGCGCTGAATATTGTGTTGCCCGTAGGTATCAGTTTCTACACCTTCCAAACACTCAGCTATACCATTGATGTGTACAAGCGAAAGCTCGAGCCTACCAATGATGTGGTAGCTTTTGCGGCCTACGTGAGCTTTTTTCCGCAGTTGGTTGCTGGTCCTATTGAGCGAGCCACACAGTTACTTCCTCAATTCTATAATAGACGATCATTTAATTATCGGGCAGCTACCGATGGAATGCGGCAAATTTTGTGGGGCCTATTCAAGAAAATGGTGATTGCCGATAACTGCGCTGTGTTTGCGGATATGGCATTTACCCAGGGCCAGGATCACAGCGGAAGCGTTTTGTTTCTCGGAGCAATTTTCTTTGCTTTTCAGGTTTATGGCGATTTTTCCGGGTACTCAGATATCGCCATCGGAACGGCGAGGCTCTTTGGCTTTAAATTGATGCAGAACTTTGCCTACCCCTTCTTCTCCAGAGATGTTGCTGAACTCTGGAGGACATGGCACATTTCACTGGCAACTTGGTTTAGAGATTATCTTTACGTTCCGTTGGGCGGAAGCAGCGGCGGAAAAGCCATGCAAATCCGCAATATTTTCATCATTTTCGTTGTGAGCGGGTTCTGGCATGGTGCCGACTGGACTTTTGTGTTCTGGGGCTTCCTGAACGCGGTGTTCTTTCTACCGCTACTGTTGTTTGGGCGAAACAGATTAAATCTTGAGCCTGTTGCTCCGGGAAAGTGGTTTCCATCTTTAAGAGATGGCTTGAATATTCTGGGAACCTTTTTGCTCTTTTCTCTTTCGCTCGCCATTTTCAGGTCTGATAACATGAGTCATGCAATGACTTATCTGAGTGGAATGGTGTCACCAAGTCTTTTTGTGAATCCCGGACTGTCCATGAAAGACGTTGTGATAATGGGGCTTATCATGATTATGTTGGGCGTGGAGTGGAGAGGACGATTTACGCAACATGGTCTTGAACAATTGGGTTTAACGTGGCCCAGACCGTTGAGGTGGATGGTTTACGGTGGACTCGTTTTTTTGCTCGGCATGTTTCAACAAGCAGATGAAACTCCTTTCTTTTATTTCCAATTCTAAGCGATGAAAAGGTTTCTGTTTCGTTTGGTTCTGTTCATGGGGGTTGCCGCCATAGGTTATGCACTGTTGATTTGTGTATGGGGTCTTATTACTCCATTGGTTCTTAGACCCAATATGCCTTTTCTCAAAGGAGTGTACGGGCACATGCATACCCGTAGCCACGAGGTAGCCGAATACGGAAAAGTTGACATTCTTGTTTTGGGATCCTCGCGAGCTTATCGTGGATTCGATCCGCGCGTTTTCGAGAGCCACGGAATCCGCTTGTTTAATCTCGGATCTACAGCCCAATCACCGGTTCAGTCCTTGATGCTCGCCAGGCAGCATTTACAACGGCTTGAGCCGAAACTGGTCTTGGTTGAGGTAGGGCCTGAAATCTTCTCCTCGGATGGAGTTGAATCAGGTCTCGATGTGCTGGCCAACAACAGAGTGGACAAGCACTCTCTGGCAATGGCAATACAAGTGAACCATGTGAAGATTTACAACACCTTGATTTACGCGTGGTTCAGACAAGCGTTTGATCTTGATAAGGATTTTGTTGAACCGAAGGTTATCAATGAAGATGCCTATGTTTCAGGTGGTTTTGTTGAGAGGGAAATCAGCCATCACCAGCCAAAGTCACATGTTAAGATTACTCGTAGGGAACTCCTTAAACATCAGAAGCAGGCACTTGAAAAACTTGTTGCCTGGCTCGCACATCAAGGTATCGACGTAATTCTTGTAGAGGCACCCACTACAGCTGAGAGATTCCGCAGTTACGCCAACCACGATGAGTTCACGAATTACCTTCAGGAAATTGCTCCTTTCGTGAGCTTTAATCAATCCCTCAACCTGAATGACTCACTTCACTTTTACGATGCAAGTCATCTGAATCAAAATGGTGTTGAGAAGTTTAACGAAGCATTTATTACACGCATGGCAGAAGAAGGGTGGCTCGCGCCTGCCGGCAACCTCGAGCTGCATCACAGTAATTAGGCTTATAGGCACAAAAAAACCCGTCACCAGGCGGCAACGGGTTTTTAAACTCGTTTTGAAAAATT
>SKUL01000231.1 GCA_007129985.1 Flavobacteriales bacterium | reverse complement strand
TAGAGTTTTTCTCAAGCAGAAACCTGTATTCAAGTGTAAAAATGCTGTATGCCGAAGCGAAAATGGATTCCTCGTCAAACCCCCTTATAGATTGTAAGCCTCCAATACGGTACACTTCATTGATAAACATGGTTTGGGCCTGCAAAAGTGCACCTTTCACCCCCAGCATTACCGTATTACGCCTTCCTATAGGAACAAAAGCACGGGCATTGATGCGTCCGCTCCATTGTGTTGACCGAAGTTCAATGCCTTCATAAAACGAGTCGTCGATCTCTGGGTTTTTTCGAATGTTTCGACTTCCGGCAGCTCCTTTCAGAAAAAGCTGATAGCCTCGCGTTGGATTGAAAGTGTAGTCGAGATTCACAAAATTAACTTCCGCCCCAAAGAGCGTAATGCTTGCGTTGGCAAGTCCGTCGCTTGGGTTGAATGACCTTGAAATGACATTGGATTGGGTGGGTTCAACGAAGGCTTGAATGTAATCCTGCCCCGAAAACATGTAAGAAACCCCCAGGTGCCCATTAACTTGCACAAATGATGTGTCGCGCCGAAAAAGATTGAACCCCAGGGTCATTCCAAATGGCGTATTGAAGAGGTAGGGGTGATCGAATTTCACCTGGATATCCTGCGTAGCAGTTTGTAAGCGCCTCCAGTTGAGTGAAATAAGCTCACCCCGCTTAAAGGCATTTTGCACGGCCAGTTTTACATCGCCTGTAATGGTGATGTCGCCCGTCAGTTCGTCGGGTTGAAGTCCCAGAATTCCATCAAACCGGCTGGCTTTACGTTCGTTGAGGTAGTATCTTGCTTTGGTGATCTCTTCGCCAAAAATCACTTCGGTAGGTTTGAATGCGGTTACAAAAGGAAGCTCAGAAAGCATCTGGTCTGCGGTGGTAATCAACTTTTCGTTGTAGATGCTCCCGGGTTTTATACCCACATAGTTGTAGAAATAAGCAGGGTTGGTTTTCGTACTCCCACGTACAATAACACTGTCAATCACCACCAGCTGATTTCGCTCCATGAAAATGCCAGCAGTAATTTTTCCGTTGTCAATGGATACACTGTCTAAGCGAACCGTGGCGAATGGATAACCGTTGTTTTCGCAGTACTCCAGAATGCTTTCAAAGAGTTCAGAAACCTGACGAGGGTTCATGGCACGCTCATAGAATATCTTGTCGCGAAAACGAATAGAACCCAGTGTGGCTCCATCAAGATTACCTCGATTCAACATGGCCCAATCAAAACGAGGACCGCTGTGAACGTAGGCCACCCACTTGTTTCCAAATTCGTGGATACTATCCACCGAAAAACTTAAATGACCGCGCCGAAACATTTCAAACCTGACATCCTGCAGCGCGTCATACCTGCTGGAACGGTTTTTGAAGCTGTAAAGCCGAACAATGTCAGTCGGGAAAGTCCCGGCTGCATCCACTAATTGCAAGTTGTAACGCGGTTTTGATTGTGCAAGAGCCAAGGTGTTTGCAGCTAATATTGCTGCAACAAGCACAAAGCGAAGCGCAAAGCCTCGGTAAAAAAAATCAAGAAAAAAGCTCTTGAACATAACCTTTACGGGAAAGCTGCGTTAAAAGTGCAAAAGCCTCTCGGCCCAATGTGGATAAAAAATGGAAATTAAACTCAGAACGCAAACATAAAAGTATTAGTTTGCGCTGATTTTGAAAACGACGAATATTCAACATCACCACCATGAAACGATTACTTGCCATTATCTCATTAGTCTTTTTCACCGGTATTCTTGCAAGCTCTTGCGGCTCTCAAAAGCAGGCTTGCGCAGCTTATTCCTCGGTAGAGGTAGTATCTCCGGCTGAGAATAGCTAATCATACATTCGACCAATCAAAATTGTCATCTCTTCATGAGGTGGAATTGGTCAGTTGTCAGCGTAATCAAAACTGACAACCTGAGCAATATCCGGGTGCAGACTTTTTGCAACCGGGCAATTCAGAGCTCCTTGTTCAAGCAGTCTCCTTTCTTTGGCGGTATAATTTTTGCCCGAGATTGTAATCCCTACTTCTATTTTTTCTATCCTTCTGGGTGCTGAAGCCATGTGTTTTCTCACGCTTGCTTCTGCGTGTTCAAAGACAATGCCGTGATTTCTGGCTACAATCCCCATGATTGTGAGCATACAACTTGCCAGAGAAGTGGCCGTTAAATCGGTAGGCGAGAACGATTCGCCGTTTCCGTTGTTATCTCGGGGAGCGTCTGTAATCAATACGGTATCACTTTCGCAGTGAATAGCTGACGTGCGTAGTTTCCCGATGTATTTTACTCGTGAAGTTTCCATAAGCTTTCAATGGTAGATTTCAGGCCTGTAATTTATAACTTTGCATACTCATGACGAAAACAGCGTTTTCAATTGTCCTCTCAATACTGCTTGCCGCGGCGGCAACGATTGTGCGTGGGCAGGAGACACTATATGAGGAAACCATGGTGGTGTACAAGCAGCAGTATTATGGAGGCTTGAATCTTCACACAAATGGTTGGGGAGCGAATTTTGCGCTTCTCAAGAATCAAACGGCGCACAGGGGGCGGGTTTTGCAGCTGGAAATTGTGGGAATGAACAGCCACAAACAAATCAAGAGTTTTAACCCTGTGTATGAAGACGCTCGTGGATACCACTACGGCAAGCAATACTCTTTTTTCATTGTTCGACCCTCCTGGGGGATGAAAAATGTAATGACCGACAAATACCGTAGAAACGGAGTCGAGTTGTCATATACTTGGTCAGTCGGCCCGTCACTGGGCTTTGCCAAACCTGTTTACCTCGAAATAATGGAAGGCGGCTGGTTTGCACCCGGACAGAGTATTACGGTGCAGCGCTACGACGTAGACAGGCATTTTCATGAGCATATATATGGTCGCGCATCAGCACTGGAAGGTTGGGGTGAACTTAGGTTGTTTCCGGGTTTGCACGGCAAGTTTGGCTTTATGTTCGAGTACGCAACCAACAAAACAGGCATCAAGGCACTTGAGGCTGGCGTTGCGTTTGATGGTTACGGTCAGGTAATACCCATCATGGCGCTCGAAGGCTCTGAGAACCGTCAGTTTTTTCTCAATTTCTACCTTAATATACTGTTTGGTAAGAAATACAACGTAACAAAATGATCGAAGAAACAACGCAGGAAGTTCCCGTAAAAAAGCCGTCCTGGCTCAGGGTGAAGCTCCCAACAGGCGAAGCATATAAAAAAGTTCGTGGGCTTGTGAGTGAACACAAGCTGCACACCATTTGCGAAAGTGGGAATTGTCCAAATATGGGAGAGTGCTGGGGAGCAGGAACGGCAACGTTTATGATCCTCGGAAACATCTGCACCCGCTCCTGTGGATTTTGTTCGGTTGCAACCGGTAAACCTCTTGCTGTGGATGTGTTTGAGCCGCTTCGTGTTGCCAAATCAGTAAAGATAATGGGAGTGAAGCACGCGGTAATCACTTCGGTTGATCGTGATGACCTCGAAGACGGTGGTTCTGATATATGGGTGCAAACGGTGCGTAAAATCCGCGAGTTGTCTCCCGATACCACTTTAGAGACATTAATCCCTGATTTTGCCGGAAATTGGGAGAACCTTCAGCGAATCATTGATTTAGCGCCAGAAATAGTTTCACACAACCTCGAAACGGTAAGGAGGCTTACCCGTCAGGTTCGGATTCAGGCCAAGTATGATCGAAGCTTGGAAGTCCTGTTCAGGCTAAAAAAAGGAGGGATGAAAACCAAGTCGGGAATCATGCTGGGATTAGGTGAGACCCACCAGGAGATTATCGAAACGCTCGAAGACCTTCGTAGTGTTGGAGTGGACATTGTAACACTTGGACAATACTTGCAGCCCACCAAAAGCCATCTTCCTGTGGCAGAGTTTGTTCATCCGGAGAGATTCAAAGAATACAAAGATCTGGGGTTGGAGATGGGCTTCCGTTATGTAGAGAGCGGTCCGCTGGTGCGTTCGTCTTACCACGCCGAAAAACATCTTTTTTGAATCAAAGGAGTGCGAAAAAAAAGCAGAAGTTTAGGAGGTGAGAATGATAAGCGAATGTTAAATAATGCCTACCTTCAAGCCCTGAAAAAAGCGCTGATGTGATATGGAGCAGATGTGCTGGTTTGCTAAAGTTCTGAATGTTAAATTTTAAGAGATTAAGTAAAAAGCAAAACATGAAAAAGTTTCTACTCATTGTTTCAAGTGTGATTGCCGTGTCAGCGTTGCTGATTGCGGGATGGAACCCGTTTGGGTCCGGTGAGAAAGTAGGCTTGTACAAGCCGCGAACGGCCAATTTTAATTCCGAGCACGGAGCGCACGGCTGGATTGAGTACATGAAAGAACTCAAGCGTAACTATTACACAGGCGAAATTGAAATCGAAGACATTCTTGCCACAAGAAAAGCATTGAACAAGTTTAGCCGCAACCAGTCAAAGAGCAACGATATGGAGTGGCGAACGCTTGGCCCAGACAACATCGGTGGCCGGGTGCGAGCCCTTTGGATTGACCCCAATAATGACAATCACTTATGGGCAGGAGCAGCCTCGGGAGGTGTATGGAAAACCACTGATGGAGGTAATACATGGGAGGCTGTTGAGAGTTTCAATAAGAATGAAAACTTTATGTCGCACATGCCCATCGGATTCATAAACCGAACAGGTAGTGGTATCTACTACGTTGGTACCGGGTCACAACACGAAAACTTCAACCCTTCCGGATCAGGAACCCCCGGCTTTATTGGTAATGGCCTGTTTCGTTCTACCAACACCGAAGGTACGGAATGGGAGAGAGTTTTTGGTCCAGATCAATATTTTAATACAAACCAGCCGTGGCTTACTGTGGATGCCATCGAACTTGATCCAAGTAACCCTGAAAAAATGTGGATTGCCCACAGCGGTGGTTTGGATGTGTACATTCACGGAAATGCCACCCTCGAACCTCGTCCTGCTGGACTTCCAGGTACTGCTGTGGCTTGTGAAGATGTTGATATTTCCCCCGATGGTCAGGTGATTGTAACTTCAGTTAATACACGCGGATATATTTCAACCAACGGCGGACAAAGTTTTACCATGATTTCAGGAACCCTCGCCAACGGTGGCCCGAATGTTTTAGGTGCAGGAGGTAACAGCCGCATTGAATTTGCTGTCTCACGTTCTCCCGAAAACTATGTCTATGCATCCGTTGTTAATACAAACCAAAGTCTAAGGGGTGTTTTTGCTTCGTGGGATCAAGGTACATCATGGTATAGAATTGCTCAGGATGTGAATGACTCAGGTACTCAACCGGCACTATTTCAGCCATTTGGAGGAGTTGGCGGGCAAGGGCGATGGGATAATACTCTCTCAGTAAACCCCTTGAACCCAAAACAAATTTTTCTCGGTGGTTTGGTTATTTACAGCCACACCATTGTTGGAAATGTTCCGTCACTTTCAAATTGGGAGCAGCGAAGCTTGTACAGTACCAACTATCTCAATCCCTTTGCTGTTCACCCGGATGTACACAGATTTGTATGGGATTCGAACAATATATTTTGGGCTTGTACCGACGGTGGCTTTTTCAAATCAACCGCTATGGCTACTTCAAATATGCCAACTTTCTTTACTGCCAACCAAGGGTTTGTGACTACGCAGTTCTACGCTATAGCGCATGGTGAGGACGGCCGTACCATTGGAGGAACACAGGATAACGGAACACTCTATCAAAACCTTCAAGGCCCTACAGAAAACCACGGTTTTGAGGTTTTTGGTGGGGATGGATTCGATTGTGAGATTTCTTTCTTGCGTCCTGAACTTCTCATTGGTTCTAGCCAGTTTGGTACTATTCTGCGCTCGGTTGGAGGTGGGTTTGGAGAGTTTATTTCTCCTCCGCCCGGTTCTTCGAGCGACTTTACCACCAACCTACGCCTTGTAGAAACAGAGTTTGATCCGTACTCACAGCGTGGTATTTGGTGGGGTGCCGATACCTTGCTTGATGCTTTTATTTTCGAGCAGCAAACATGGCCTGATGGTAGTGTTACCTTGGGTTATGTTCCGGAAGGCCACTGGATTCTGCATTTCGCTGCTGCCGATCAACGCGAATTGTGGACACAGACCACCGAAAACATGTACTACTACGAAACACGCGTAACACCGGATACCACTTTTTTTACCGTGCTTGATACCGTGGAAGTAATCACAAATGTTGAATTCGTAGATACCACATTTTTTCCTGTTGACACTACATTCACTTTTGTTTGCGATACGGTTGAGGTTATCATAGATACGACCTATGTTGACACCTGTACCACTTTCCAAAACCAGATTTTCTGTGTCACCATTGATACGTTGTACACCTTCGCTGATACTGTCCTCTGCGAAGTATCAGATACTATCATCGACTTTGATTTCACCCTGAACTTTGACACGACCTTCACCTATGTTACAGAAGAAACAACTCAGTTCACCATTGACTTCATTATTGATGAACACGTCGCGGATTCGTTGTTCCTAATAGATCCGGTTCAGTCCCTCTTCACTGTTGGACACGGAGGTGGTTTGGGTATCTGGGTAACCCGAGATGTAACCAATACCGCAATAGACCCCGAATGGTGGTTTATTGGGAACGTGGATGAGCTTGTGAACAGCATGGAATGGTCTCCAGATCGGGATCACCTTTACGTAGGAACGTCGTCAGGACGTCTGCTTCGATTCTCCGGCTTCAACCAGGTGTACCATGCAGATGATTTAGACAATATCACCGTAACAACCCTGATAACCGGTGGGCCGCCGATTAACAATATTGCGGTTGACTACTCTGAAGGAACGGGTGGTCCTGATGCACCACCTGCCTCCGAAACGGTTGTTATTGCCCGTTCAACTTACGGTGTGCAAAACAAGGTACTGCGTTCTACTGTGGCAGCCTCCACTTCTTCGTCAAATACTTTCCAGAGCATCTTTAACGTACCTGCACCACTTGACAGAATGCCTGTTTACTCTTGTGTGATTTCTAAGGACGATCCAAATGTAATCGTGATAGGAACTGAAGTAGGTATCTTCCGAACTGACGATGGAGGAGGAAACTGGTACGAGGCCAATGGTGGCCTAATGGATCGTGTTCCTGTTCTTGATCTTCGTCAGCAGTATCGAGAGCATTGGGAGGCTACGAACTCAGGAGTGATTTATGCAGGTACCCACGGAAGAGGAATTTTCGATAACGATGACTTCCTTACACCCTGGACCAGTGT
>SKUL01000292.1 GCA_007129985.1 Flavobacteriales bacterium | reverse complement strand
GGGCAGACCAACCTGATGCTGATGAAGCACAAGCCTGATGGCACACTGATGTGGACACGCTATTATACCTCTCCCGTTAACGATGGAGTTTATCACATCAGTCTGGCCGCACAAGGCGATTATTATGCACTGGCAGGTTTTTCTATTGGAACCGGCACGGCCAGTCGCGACGGGCTGCTGATTCTTACCGACACGGCAGGAACTGTTATTGAAACCATTAGAGTGGATCACGGCGGAGGCTCAAACGCATATCACTCTATTGCCGCTGCTCAGGATGGATGGGTGCTGTCAGGAAGAAGCACGGCAGGTGCAGGAGGTAGCTACGACCTTCAACTCATCCGACTTGAAACCGATGGCACACCTGTGTTTGCGAAGACATTCGGAGGCAATGACTGGGATTGGGCCTACTGGGCAGAGCCTTACGGCGACGGTTATGTAATGGCGGGATATGGCGACAGTTTTGACGGTGGCTTCAGCGATCCTTTTTTGGTTCGTACTGACTCTGCCGGAAACCCCATTTGGGCACGTACCATCAGCACACCCACCGCTGAGGACGGACTTTTTACAACTTCTGACTCTCAAGGGAATATTTTCCTCACCGGATACACCCTCGGCATGATTCCCGGGAATCCACAAAACAAAGGCTTTGTAGCCAAGTTTGACCCCGATGGAGACATGCTTTGGTGTCGTGCAATCCCGGGATGGGTGAGTATTCCGAGTATGTGTGTAACCAACGACGACCGCGTGGTGGTGGTAGGAAATGCCTTGGATGCCCCCGACGGTTTGGGCGGGCAGGATATTGGGCTCGTGCTTCTTTCTCCAGGTGGCGATGTGCTGGATAGCTATCGATACGGGAGCGACGCAACGGACTATGTTTCGCACGTAATAGCTCTCGACGATGGAAGCATATTAATTGCCGGCGGGACAGGGGGATTCGGAACAACTGCCTTTAAACCCTACCTCATCAAGGCTACGGCCACAGGTATGACAGATTGCAACTTCATTCCCTACGATTTTCCGGTTATCCCTGTGGATGTAAACGTGGTTGAACCAAACTACTTCACTGCCGATGGCATAAGTCATTTTGATTGGAGCGTTAGCACAACAGACGCAGAAGCCGAAAGCGAAAAGCTGTGCTGCCCCCCGGATGCCATTGCCTCATTCGAGCTGTATGGCGATTTCGGATTTGTAAGCACGAGTGAGAATGCAACTACATTAATCTGGGAAATTAACGGCGAAGTGCAAGCCAGCGCCGGTGATACATTGACTTTTGATGTGATTCCGGGAGAGCTCTATGAAATCTGCCTCACCGCATCAAACCCCTGCAGCGAAGATGAGTACTGCGAAACCCACGTTTTTGAAGCCACTTTTGTAGACGTCAATGAGCTAACCCGCTTATCTCTGTTCCCAAACCCGTCGCATGGTACTTTTCAGATACGTGGTTTGGAAAACCCTTCTCACCTGCGAATCCTCGATGTGAGTGGCAGAATCATTGAAGACCGCGGACTGGTGCATCCCGATGAGCTCCTTCAAATCAACCAGCCGGCAGGTTTGTATTTTGTTTCTATCACAGTGGGCGAAGAGGTGCAAACCCTGAAGCTGCTTTTGGATTAAGATTCAGAATCTTCCGTATTACTGGCAGCAGAAACAGCAAACACACTTCTTTTGCGCTTATTGTGCTCGTGTGCCAAAAATTTTCTGAATCGGATTTCGTAGGCGTCGTAAAAAATCACCACAACGAGAAAGGCACTTACCAGATAGAAAAGCTGAAAGCCGATTCGGAAATAAACAAAGCCCGATATTACAGCCCCCGCCACATAAAAAAGTGCGATCAGAGAAATGAGCTTGGCTTTGCCTACCATTTCTTCGTTGCGGCGGTATTCAGAACGCAAAAGCATAGAGGCAAGGATACCCAAATCGGTGGTGGCACCTGTGAGGTGTGTGGTCTTTACCGCCCCGTTGGAAATACTGGCAGTAAGGCCGTTTTGAAGGCCCATAGCGAACAGCATCAATGCGAGTAGCGCTTCGGTCTCTACAAGGGTTTCGCGGTAAAAGAACTGTCCATATATACCTACTGCCATCAAGCAGATAATCTCCATAACAATGGGAGTAGCGTGAGCAATATAAGGGCTAACCTTATTGTAATTGATTACGATAAAATTGGAAGAGAAACTACCAAAAAAGAACATGAAAATCCACAGAAACACCACAAGTGCCTGATACCAATTACCCTTTGCGATTTCGGCCGCTAAAATGGCGTAATGACCTGTAACGTTGGATGCAAACGAAAAGAAAATAATGAGTGCAGCAACGTTCACCATACCGGCCGAAAAAGCGGTCAGGATGCCGAGACGAATATTCTCAGAGAGCGTTCTGCTTGTGCTGTACTTCCTAAGCATGTTTTGAGGTGATGGTTTTGGTTATATTCTTTTGAATATCAACTTTGCAATTCCGCGAACCTGAACTTCAGTCTCAAGGTGCAGGTACATATTCTCCTTGTCGATGCCGGCAATTTCAAAGGTTTCAATCACGTTGTTGTCGTGTTTGAGTTGTAAGATATGCCCACGGCCTTTAATGCGCCACTGCAATTCTTCTTCGCCATCTTCTTTTTGGAGCAGCAGTCGGCCGTCAGGCATGAAATGCCAGGTTTCCGCTTCGTGAATAATCAGCTGTTCTCCGATGCTTTGCTTGATAAACTCTGGTACTTGCTTTTTTTCAGCGTCGTCATAGTTTTCATAGGCATCCACTTTTTCATAGACCCAATCAATTTCCACCCAATTGCCGACAATTTGCTTGTCGGTTCCATTGGTTGACGCTATACCAAGCACAGATGCCGATACCACGCCCAGACTTAAGGCTATAAAGGCGAACATAGACTTCATTTGAATGAGAGCTACCATGGTTTAGGTTTTTGCTGTTACACCGTCAAAGAACATATCGGCAAGTTGCGCCTCACCGTGCACACCTTCTACACCTTTCCAATCGCGTTTGTGTACCTTAATACTACTTTCGGCAATCAAAGGAGCTAAATCGTAACTCAGGTTGTTATGCAGATTGGGCTTGTATCCAACAGGAATATACGCCTCCTGAACACCTTGACTTTCAATAAATCGATCAACAAACTCTTGGCTGTGACCCAAAACTATTTCCTTTCTGATATCTACCAATAGGGAACTGTATTTGTTCCAGATAAGTTCAACGGCCTGCTCAAACTCATGACTGGTCAGCCTCTTCAGTGTTCTGGTTTTTGAGAAAAATAACAGATCAGTAATTGAATCGCTGAGATGCATGCCGTGAGCAAGCACAACTTCAATTTTCTGATCTTTTCGTTGATTGAGTACATTTTTTAAAAATGCCAAAGACTCAATACTGAAATCTGTGGGGAAGAGAATGGTGGTAATCATGGGGTGTGTTTTGAGTGTTACAAATGTCGCACACACCCATTAGAGCAGAATTAGGCTGGGATTAGAAGTTGCTTAGAATGATATTAAAATGAAATTAGAACCGGCATCCCGCATTAGAACTACATTAGAACGTGGTTAACCTGTTTCGAACTTGCCGATGGGCAGTGATATCTGAACGGTGGTTCCTTTTTCCACGATTGATTTTACTTCCAGTTTGGCATTGTGCATGCGCAGGATGTTTCTCGCCAATGGCAGGCCAATACCAAATCCTTCAAATTTCGAGGTGTTTGAGGCTCTGAAGAATGGATCATAAATGTATTTAAGTTCCTCAATGGGTATTCCGATTCCGTAATCTCTAACAACCATTACGACGTAGTTTTCGGTGGCACCCAACGAAACCTCCACCTGTTTGAAATCTGAGTACTTGCATGCATTGCTAATGATGTTCGACAGCGCAAGATGAAGAAGCTGCTCGTTCCCTAGAACCTTCAATTTCACAGGGTTGTCCGGAAGCAAACTCATATCCAGATTAATTTTGTACTTGCTGTTGATGCGCTGTAATGTTTCTTTGACATCCCATAATAGTTGGTCCACGCGCACCTTCGACATAAGTTGGGTTTTACCGTCGAAACCGGTTTGCGCGAGATAAAGCAAGGCTGCCGTTTTTCGTTCAAGACTTTCTGCTTCCTCAAGAATCACTTTGATGGTTTCTATGTATTCTTCAGGCGTTCTGAGCTTGTTGAGTGCTACATCGGCCTCACCGATGATGGCTGTGAGTGGAGTCCGTAATTCGTGTGAGGCATTGCTAATAAAGTTGTTTTGGGTTTCAAATGATGTTTCTATTCTATCGAGCATATAGTTAAAGGTGGATGTCAGCTCGCGCAGTTCCTCGTTGCCCTGCAAGGCCTCCAGCCTGAGGTGTAAACTCTCAGAACTGATCCGACGAACCTGATTCGTGATGGTTCTCAATGGTTTGAACACCGAGCGAGAGTAGTAAACCGAAATAATCACTGAAAAAACAAACGCCACAAGGATGGCAATGAGGAGTGTGCGTTTGAGATACTCGGTGTGGTGAGTTTCAAAGTAATTTGCGGCAGAAGCTATCGCAATGTACTCGCCTGAATCGCCCATGTAGCGTATGCCTTTGAAGAGGTATTCGTTCTTTTTATATGTGGCTGCGCCATTGGTGAGCACTTCTTGAAAAAAGGATTCCGGCACCCCTAGTTCGCGTGATTCGTCGCTATAGGTTTTACCCTGCTTGATTTCAAAAAAATAGTCTCTTTCATGAGGCAAACGCTCAAAAAAACGTTCCTGGAGTTCTTGAGCATCCGGTCTGCGCTTGCTGTTGAGCTCTGCCCTGGCCGCAGTAAGCAACCTTATATCCAGAAGCTTATCGAAATCCTCATAGGAATAAGACTTAACAGAAACATAGACATACCCGCTAAACAAAAGTATGAGGGCGAAAAAGGAAAACAACAAAATCAGCGTTGTTTTGCTATGCAAGCCTAATTGTAGCCGAAAGCCCATTACCTTTCCCCCTCTTTTAACACGTAGCCCATGCCAATCACGGTATGTATCAGCTTTGGATCGAACCGGGCATCCATTTTTTTGCGAAGGTAGTTCACATAAACATCCACCACATTGGTACCCATATCGAAATTCACTCCCCAAACTTCCTCAAGGATTTCGCTGCGGGAGAGCACCCTGGTTTTATTACGTGCCATAAAATACAGCAATCTGTATTCTGTTGAAGTCAGGGAGATTTCAGTGCCATCGCGATAAACCTGTTTGGTCTCATCGTTTATTTCCAGATCAGCGATACGCACTACATGACTGGTATCTCCCGAATCGTCAGCATTGTTCCCAGCCTGATCAACCCGACGCAAAAGGGTTCGTATCCTCGCTAGCAGCTCAATGAATTTAAAAGGTTTTACCAGATAATCATCGGCGCCCGTTTCAAGACCAAGCACAATGTTTTCGGGGGTTCCCAGCGCTGTGAGAAAAAGCACGGGGATCACCGGATCTGTTTTTCTGATTTCCTTACAAACTTCAAGTCCGTTGATATCTGGCAACATGATGTCCAGAATGATGATATCAAACCCACCATCTTGAAATAGTCTCAAACCGGATTTTCCTTCAAAAGCCACGCTCACCGAAAAGCCCTCTTCTGTTAATCCTTTCTGGATGAACGAAACCACGTGGGCTTCGTCTTCCACCAATAAAATCCTCTTGCCTTTCACGTTAGGGGTTCGTTGCTTTTAATTGAGACATGCAGTAAAGGTAGCCAATCCTAAAGTTTGAGATGACCGGCCTAACTCGTGTTATCCAAACTCATTCAATACCTCCTTTAAACCTGCTGAATGTTAATGCTCTCGCAGGTGTGCCGGTATCAAACAAACCGGCATGGGCACCATTTTATGTTTGTTTGCCATATGCTGACGACGATAAATCTCCAACACTTCACGCTGTCGTTCGCTGAGTTTCGATTCGTCACCGCTAAACTCCATCGCCCATTCCAATTCCGGGTAAGAGGCTCCGAGTTGGTCTTCATCGCTGCGATCATCGCCCCACAAACCATCGGTGGGAGGTGCGCTGAGGATTTCTTCGCCAACGCCCAGCTCTTTGCCAAGCGCATACACTTCTGATTTCATCAAATCTGCTATCGGACTAAGATCTACACCACCATCGCCGTACTTGGTGTAAAAGCCCACGCCAAAGTCTTCAACCTTATTGCCAGTGCCTGCAACCAGCAAACCTCGACTACCGGCATAGTAGTACAAAGTGGTCATTCGCAATCTGCTGCGTGTGTTGGCAAGGGCAAGTTGGTGATTTGCGTCATCGCCGCTGGTTTTCAAAGCTTCAACCATTACATCAAACGTTCCGGTAAGATCCACCGACGCCGAAGAGACATTGGAATATAGCGACTTGAGCTGCCCGATATGTGCAAGCCCTCGGTTTCGCTGGGAAGTACTTTGATGAATGGGTAAATCCAAAAGCAAAACAGATGCTCCGGTTCGCGCACAAAGAGCTGAAGTTACCGCAGAATCTACTCCGCCTGAAACACCAATAACGAAGCCTTTGGAGCCAGCATTTTTTCGGTAACCCTCCAGCCAACCAACTATGTGGTCAACAACTGCTTTTGTCTGAAAACCCACTAAAAAATAACAGCGAGGTTCAGCGTAATGTTGCTCAACACTGCTCGTCGCTTACTTCCGCTAACGGGCAAGCCTCCGTCAAGGATCGGACGACCATCCTCATTCACCTGCACCACATTTCCTTTCAAAACATTGGAAAAGCCACGGTAATAATTCACCCCAAACACTAGATAGGTATTGCCGGTAACATTGTACTCTGCACCGAGACCCACAAGTAGCCCTGCATTGAACAACTGGGTCTGGTCATTAACGTTCTCCCGCTCAATAATTACGCGTTGAGGATTTTCGAAGTACTCATACTCACCATTTTCACGAGAGCCAATGTTCACTCCGGCCTGCATTCCGAGTTGACCAAAATAGCTCATATAACCTATCTCATTGGTTTTGAGCTTCAGCGTCATGGGGATTTGAACGTACTGCATGCTGAGAGAAACATCACGTGTAACAGCCTCAAATTGTCCCGGGTTTCCGCCGCGCAGCGGCACAACATCACCATGTCGCAATCTACCACCATCCAGCGTGTTGTACATCAATCCTGTAGAAAATGCGTAATTGGCCGATTGAGCAAGAGTAAAGTCCATCATCACGCCAAAAGAAAAACCGGCGCGCACTCCTTTCGAGTCAAGCTCACGGTTTTCGGCGGTGAGCCACGTTATGGCCGGCGTGGCAACAAATCCCAACCGGATGGGACGAACATCTTGCTGTTTTACAGGCTGAAAATCAGACTGCTGCTCCTGTGGATGCACGAGCGTTGCGGACATCAATAGCGCACAAATCGAAAGTATTCTCTTCATCATTTCGTAGCTTATTTTCAGGGGTTAAAAGTAACTATTTTTGGTAACGATTGCGGGGCAAAAGACAATATCCATGCCTGTCTTTTCTGACGATAACCGTAACTTTGCACGCATGTTTAGCCGGCCACTGATTCGCTCAATCACAACACTATCTCTCTGCCTATTAACTCTTATTCCATTTTTTACTTCCTGCACCAAAAACAGGCTGAAAGTTGACCTGAGCGGCATTGAAGTTGATTACCGTAGCCACCGACTTGACCGGGAGTTGTTTCACACAGAAAGCGGCGATTTTAAAGACCTGAATAGCAGTTTGCACGAGCGCTATCGTGACTTTTACGAGGACTTCCTTTCGCAGATTATTCGCATCGGGCACCCCACGCAACCCATGGTAAGCATACAACTGGAAGCCTTTGTAAACGATCACAACTGGCGAGAAACACAAAAGCACATCGACGCAGCTTTTCCCGATATGCAAGCCTACGACCGGGAACTTGAGCAGGCTTTCCGCTATTACCGCTATCACTTTCCGGATGCTGTGATTCCACAAGTTGTGTACTACAACTCGGGGTTTAACGTAGGGGTTTTTCCTGCGGATGAGTGGCTTGGCGCTGGTTTGGAGTGGTTTCTGGGTTCGGAAAACCCCGTTATTCAGCGACTAGCTCCCGAAAACTTTCCACAGTATTTTAAAGACAAGCTCATTCCGGATTATCTGGTAAACAACGTGGCCAAAGGCTGGCTGATGGTGAACCACCAAAATCTGGTTACCAAGGAGGACTTTATCACGATGCTGATGTTTCACGGCAAAGTGATGTACCTGCTGGATGCGATGTTTCCGGATGTAAACGACGCCATCAAAATCAACTACAGCGATGAAGCACTTGATTGGTGCAAGCGCAACGAATATAATATGTGGACGCACCTCATAGAAGCCGATCTGCTTTATTCCACCTCTGCCAAAGACCTCGCGGGCTTTTTTAACGACGGGCCATTCACCCCTGCCTTTCAGCAAAAATCACCGTCACGAACAGGTGTATGGCTGGGCTGGCAAATCATCAGACAGTACATGGACAAAAACCCCGATGTTACCCTGAGTATGATGCTGCGCGAAGAGAATCCACAAAAAATTCTGAAGTACTACAAACCGAGATAACTCCAACAATGCCTAAATCTTCTGAAATAAAATTTGCCGTACACCTCGACGAAAACATGGTGCCCGAAAAGATAGACTGGTCTGCCGAAGACGGTGACGTGCAAAGCGCCTGCAAATCGGTACTGATTGCCCTGTGGGACGAAAAAGAGAAAAACACCCTTCGCATAGACCTCTGGAACAAGGAAATGACCGTTGATGAAATGAAACATTTCTTTCACCAAAACCTCATGACCATGGCCGATACTTTTGAGCGCGCCACCGGAGAAAAGGAAATGAGCCAGGAGATGCGCGATTTCAGCGTGTACTTTGCCGATAAAATGGGGTTGATCGACTCAAGCGGCCAGTAGCGATTATTGCTCTTCCCGGCGGGTGCGTTCCACCCTGATCTCGCGTCCGCCGTTTTGCTCATTGATATGCACCATCCAAAGCTCATCAGGTAGCCAGGGCATTACAATTTGCGGCCATTCCATCAGGCAAATGGCATTGGCATTCAGGTAGTCTTCCAAACCTATTTGCAGAGCCTCGGTGGCATTGTTGAGGCGGTAAAAATCAAAGTGGTACAAGGGCACACCGTCTGTCCGCTCAAACTCGTTCACCAAAGCAAAAGTTGGACTGTCTACAGGTGCTGTAATACCCCAGTTGCGGAGAAGCTTGCCAATCAGTGTGGTTTTTCCGGCTCCCATTTCGCCAATAAAGCAAACCACATCACCGGCTTTCAATTCTCCCGAAAGAAACTCAACCACTTCGGTCAGGCCATCCACATCGGGGGCCGTGAATGTACGCTCCATGCTCTACGTTCTTTTTCGGAATGAAGCCAACGGAATCATCATTTCCTCAAGGGATACACCACCGTGCTGGAAGGTATTGCGATAGTAGTTCACGTAGTAATTCTGGTTGTTGGGATAGACGAAAAAGTCGTTCTCCCTGCAAAATACATAACGCGAACTCACATTGGTTTTGGGCAGCTTAAGCCGATGTGGGTCGGATACCTCAAACACTTCACCGGCGTCGTAGCTCAGGTTTTTTCCCTGTTTGTAGCGCAGGTTGGTGGATGTATTTCGGTCGCCCACCACACGCACAGGGTTATCAACGTGCATGGTACCGTGATCGGTAGTGAGCATCATGCGGTGGCCGCGCTCCGAAATCTGTCGCATCATATCGAGCAGGGGCGAGTGCTCAAACCAACTCAGCGTGAGTGAGCGATAGGCAGCTTCGTCGTCGGCGAGCTCGCGAATAACCTCCATATCGGTACGCGCGTGCGAAAGCATGTCCACAAAATTGTAGACAATCACATTGAGCTGATTGTTTTCCAGATTACTGAGTTGATCACTCAGCTTTTTGCCCGCGTTCAAATTGGTAATCTTGTTGTAGCTGTAGCGGATGTTCTTTCCGAGGCTTTTGAGCTGTTCCTGAAGCAGTTCCGACTCAAACTTATTTTTACCACCTTCGTCTTCATCATTCAACCAGTACTTTGGGAATTTTTGCTGAATCTCCAGCGGCATCATTCCTGCAAAAAAGGCGTTGCGCGCATATTGGGTAGCGGTAGGGAGAATACTGAAATAAATGCTCTCGCTTTCCACCCTGAACATTCGGTTCAACACCGGCTTGAGCACCAGGTATTGGTCGTATCGGAGGTTGTCAATCACAATAAGAAACATGGGCTCATCCGAAATCTCGGGGGCAATTTTTCTGCGAAAAACATTGTGGGCCATCACCGGAGCATCGTCGCCTTTGGCATTCACCCACGACTCGTAATGGTCGCTCACAAAGCGGGCAAAGGCGCGATTGGCCTCCTTTTTCTGCATTTGAAGCACTTCCTCCATGCCTTGATCTCCTTTGGCGAGTTCCAAATCCCAGAACACAATTTTCCGGTAAAGCTCTTTCCATTCTTCCACATCCAAACGGTCGTTTAAGCGCATTCCAATCTGCCTGAATTCCTGCTGATAATTTACGGTAGCCTTCTCGTTTTGCAGGCGCTTTTCATCCAGGTTTTTCTTGATGGTAAGCAATATCTGCTTGGGGTTGACCGGCTTGATGAGGTAGTCGGAAATTTTGGAACCGATGGCTTCTTCCATGATGGATTCCTCTTCGCTCTTGGTAATCATAATGATGGGCAAAGAGGGAAACTTGGCTTTGATCTGTGTCAGGGTTTCCAGTCCGGACAAACCCGGCATGTTCTCGTCCAGAAAAACGATGTCGAGGTCGTTTTCCTCCACCACATCCAGGGCGTCGTTTCCGCTGGTTACGGTAATCACTTTGTATCCCTTTTCCTCCAGAAAGAGAATGTGGGGTTTAAGAAGTTCTATTTCGTCGTCGGCCCAAAGAATGGTACTGCTCATATTGCGAAGTGGATTAGAATAGGTTTGAAAAGTTATACATTTGACCAGGCGCATTCAAAACTGGCACACTTGGCTTACTCGGCACCGTCAAATAAACGGAAAATATTGAACGACCCCGTTTACGGTTTTATTACCATCCCCAACGAACTTATTGCGGATTTAATTGAGCATCCGTGGTTTCAGCGGCTGCGGCGCATCAAGCAACTCGGGCTGTCGCATCTTGTTTATCCAGGCGCATTGCATACGCGTTTTCACCACGCCATCGGCGCTATGCACCTGATGCAGCAAGCCATTGACGTGCTTCGGAACAAAGGCCATGAAATCACTTCCGACGAAGAACAAGGCGCTCTCATTGCCATTCTTTTGCACGACATCGGCCATGCGCCTTTTTCACATACTTTAGAACATACCATCGTTCGCGACATCAACCACGAGAGTTTGTCGCTCATTTTTATGCATGCCCTTAACGAGCAATTCGGGGGTAGGCTCAGCACAGCCATCCGGATTTTTACGCACGATTACCCCAAGAAATTTCTTTCGCAGCTCATATCCGGGCAGCTAGATATGGACCGGTTGGACTATCTGCGTCGCGACAGCTTTTACAGCGGAGTAAGTGAGGGTGTGGTGAGCAGCCAGCGCATCATTAAAATGCTCAACATTGCCGATGATACGCTCGTGGTGGAGGAAAAAGGCATTTACAGCATTGAGAAGTTCATTGTAGCCCGCAGGCTCATGTACTGGCAGGTATATCTCCACAAAACAGTGATTGCTGCCGAGTTTATGCTGGTGAAAATCATGGAGCGCGCCCGCGAGTTGGCTCACGGTGGTGAGGAGCTTTTTTGTTCGCCCAATCTCCGAATCTTTCTATACCAATTTCACCCGCGCAAAGCATTTGAACAGCCCGAAATCCTGGAGGCCTATGCAGGTCTTGACGATTACGACATCATGGGCGCCATCAAGGTGTGGACCGGTCACAACGACCGTGTATTGAGTGAGCTATGTCAACGTCTCATTGATCGGCGTCTTTTTAAAATTGAGATTCAAAAAGAGCCGATTGACCCTGCCCATCATCAACGCATTCTGGAGAAAACCGCAGCGCGCATTGGCCTCACGCCCGGGGAAACCCAGTACTTTGTGGTGCAGGATCAAATCAGTAACCTGGCCTACGCCAAAACCGATGAGCGCATCATGATTCTCAACAAAAACGACGAGGTAAAAGACATTGCTGCGGCCTCCGATACGCTCAATATTTCGATGCTGTCTGAGGCGGTTACCAAGTACTTCATTTGCTACCCCAAAGACATTTATCACACTGAATAACAGAAATCTAACGCAATCGGATAATTTTTATCTTTGCCCGATGGAATTTACGGCGCGTCAGATTGCGGAAATCCTTGATGGTGAAATCACCGGCGATCCCAATGCGCGGGTGAGCGGCCTTTCAAAAATTGAGGAGGGCGAGACCCACACCCTTTCTTTTTTGGCCAACCCCAAATATGCACCGCACCTCTATTCCACCCGCGCCTCGATTGTGATAGTGAGCAAAGAATTTGAGCCCGAGCGAAGCGTCCCTGAAACCTGCACCCTTATTCGCGTAGAAAACGCCTACGAGAGTTTTGCCAAGTTATTGGAGTTGTACAACCACATGCTTCACGCAAAAACCGGAATTCACGAAAAAAGCCACATCGAAGCCACGGCATCTGTAGGTGCAGACGTGCTTGTAAGTGCTGGCGTTTACATTGGCGAAAATGTGCAAATCGGCAAAGGCACAAAGATTTACCCCAACGTAACCGTGGGCGATAACGTGCGCATCGGTGAAGGCTGCATCCTTTTTCCGGGTGTGGTGATTTACCACGACTGTGTGATAGGCGACCACTGTACCCTGCATGCCGGGGTAGTTATAGGTAGCGATGGATTTGGATTTGCGCCTAACCAAAACAATCAGTTTAACAAGGTGGCTCAGATTGGAAATGTCATCATCGCCGACCACGTTGAAATTGGCGCCGGAACTACCATTGACCGCGCTACACTGGGTTCTACGCGTATTCACAAGGGCGTAAAACTGGACAACCTGATTCAGGTAGCCCACAACGTAGAAATTGGCGAAAACACCGTAATAGCAGCACAGGCCGGAATTGCCGGATCCACCAAAATTGGCAATAACTGCATGATTGGCGGGCAGGTAGGCATTGTTGGGCATCTCAAAATCGGAAATCGGGTAAAAATTGCCGCTCAGTCAGGCATTGCCTCTGATTTACCCGACGATGCCATTGTGCAAGGGTCGCCGGCTTTTGCCGTGGGCGATTACAAAAGATCGTACGTCATGTTCAGGAAATTACCTGAGCTACAACAACAAATCCGCGAACTGGAAGAACAAATTGCAACGCTGAAAAAAGATTTACCTACATGAGCGATAAGCAGCGAACCATTAAGCAGTCCGTATCCCTTCAAGGTGTAGGATTGCATACCGGAGAAATCACCCAACTCACCATCCTCCCCGCCCCTGAAGACCACGGCTATGTGTTTCAGCGCACCGATCTGCCCGGAGAGCCGCTCATCAAAGCTGACGTAGATAATGTGGTAAGCACACAGCGCGGCACTACGCTTGAAGCAAACGGAGCGCGGGTTCATACCACCGAGCACGTACTGGCGGCACTTTACGGCTGTCAGGTGGACAATGCGATTATCCAGGTAAATGGCCCTGAAGTGCCCATCATGGACGGAAGCGCCAAGCTCTTTGTTGAGGCCATTGAAGATGCCGGCATCGAGGCTCAGCACAAAGACCGCAATTACTTTGTACTCAAAGAAAATCTCTACTACGAGGACGATGAGGGGTATGTGGAAATGCTGGCTGTACCCACCCCCGGAGAAGAGTTTCGCATTACGGTGATGGTTGATTACAACTCTCCGGTACTCGGAACGCAGCATGCATCCATGTATCGATTGGAAGATTTCAAAAATGAAATCGCTTCCTGCCGAACCTTTGTGTTTTTGCGCGAATTGGAAGCACTCGCGAAAGCAGGTCTCATCAAAGGCGGCGACCTCGACAACGCCATTGTACTTGTGGGCGAAACCGTTTCGGACGATAAACTGGCGGAACTCGCTAAGCTTCTTGGAAAAGAAGACAAAAAAATCAAGGTGGAGGGAATCGGTGTGTTGAACACCACCAAACTCCAATTCGAAAACGAACCCGCACGACATAAACTGCTCGACATTGTAGGCGATTTAGCACTTGTCGGCCGGCCGCTGAAAGGACATATTCTCGCGGCCAGACCCGGCCACGGTGGAAATGTGGCTTTTGCCAAAATCATTAAAGACCTCATCCGCAAGGAAAAATCGGGCAAGGTGCACTTCGACCTTGATAAAGAACCGGTTCACGATATCAACGACATTACCCGGATGTTACCTCACCGCTACCCTTTTCTACTGGTTGACAAGGTCATTGAGGTGAATGAAAACAGCATTGTGGGCGTGAAAAACGTAACCATGAACGAGCCCTTTTTTCAAGGGCATTTTCCCGGAAACCCCGTAATGCCCGGCGTTCTGCAAATAGAGGCCATGGCGCAAGTTGGTGGTATATTTGCGCTCAGTACCGTTGAGGAACCCTCTAACTACGGAACCTACTTCCTGAAAATTGACAACGTTCGGTTTAAGCGAAAAGTCATTCCCGGTGATACACTGGTGTTTAAGCTCGAACTTACAGCACCCATCCGCAGGGGCATTGTACAAATGAAGGGCACGGCATACGTAAACGGTCAGGTAGCGTCGGAGGGCGAACTCATGGCGCAAATTGTAAAAGAGAAAGAATGATCCACGAGCTGGCAGTAGTACACCCCGATGCCAAAATCGGAAAAGACGTAAGCATAGGGCCTTTTGTATCAGTGGCCGCCGATGTAGAAATTGGCGACGGCACCACGATTATGCCCAACGTTACCATCATGGACGGCGCCCGAATCGGTAAAAATTGCCGAATATTTCCCGGTGCTGTGATATCGGCCATTCCACAGGATTTGAAATTTGCCGGTGAAGTAACCACCGCCGAAATTGGTGACAATACCACCATCCGCGAATGCGTAACCATCAATCGGGGTACCGCCGACAAACACAAAACGGTGGTGGGCAACAATTGTCTGCTGATGGCCTATGTGCACATAGCGCATGATGCTGAAGTGGGTAATAACTGCATTCTCGCAAACGCTGCCACCATTGCTGGCCACGTGGTGATAGAAGACTTTGTGGTGATTGAGGGAGTAGTAGCCATTCAGCAATTTGTACGCGTAGGGCAACACGCGTTTATTGCAGGTGGCTCGTTGGTGCGCAAAAACGTTCCTCCCTTTGTGAAAGCCGCCCGCGAACCGCTTAGCTACGCCGGAGTGAATAGCATTGGTTTGCGCCGTAGAGGCTTCAGCGATGAACAGATTGCCAGTGTTGAAGACGTGTACCGTTTGGTATATGTGCAAAATGCCAACCTGAGCAACGGAGTGAAATTAGCTGAAGAGAGCTTGTCGGCCAGTGAGGAAAAATCAACGATCATCAACTTCATCAACTCCTCAGAAAAAGGCGTAATACGAGGCGCTGTTAACCCGTAAAAAGCGTAATCCCGACCTTCGGGAAACCATGCAGCTAGAACTGAAGCATATCGGAAAAAAGTTCCAGCGCGACTGGATTTTCAAGGATGTCAACCTTCAGCTTGAGCAAAACAGCATTACCGGAATAACCGGCCCCAACGGCTCAGGTAAATCCACGCTGCTTCAATGCATTTCGGGTTTTGTAGTTCCAAGTGAAGGTAGCGTGACGTTTTCCAAAGAAGGCAAGACCATCTCCGACGAAGAGCTTTACAGGCATGTTTCGATGGCTGCGCCTTACCTGGACCAACACGACTGGCTTACCCTGCGCGAAACCGTTGCCCTGCAAAAGAAATTCAAGCCTTTCAGGAACGGGCTGAGTATTGAAGAGGTGATTGATAAAACAGGCCTTCAACACGCAGCCGACAAATTTCTGAAGCAATTTTCATCGGGCATGCGCCAACGCGTAAAACTGGCTTTGGCCATGCTGGCCGATACCTCTGTGCTGCTTCTGGACGAGCCCACCAGTAACCTCGATGACCAGGGAATTACTTGGTTCGACAGCTTGCTCCAAAGCGAAAGCCACGACAGAATTGTGGTGATATGCTCCAACAGCCAACACACCGAACTGATGCGCGCCGGTAGTCGCATTGACCTCGCCGCGTTCAAAGTCAATACGTAACTTTACACCCCGAAATCAAAATAACCCACATGGCAACAACTGCAGATATCAAAAACGGACTGTGCATCCGCCACAACCACGACCTTTTTACAGTGGTTGAATTTCAACACGTAAAACCAGGAAAAGGACCCGCGTTTGTGCGCACCAAACTTAAAAGCCTCACCACCGGAAAGGTACTCGACAACACCTTCTCGGCAGGTCACAAAATTGAAACCGTACGCGTAGAGCGTCGGCAGTATCAGTTTCTCTACAATGACGAAATGGGCTATCACTTCATGAATATCCAAGACTATGAGCAGGTTACCATCCCTGAGCACCTTGTTGACAGCCCGCAGTTTTTGCAGCCCGAAATGATATGCGAGCTCGTATTCAACGCAGAAGAAGAATCTGTTCTCACCTGCGAGCTTCCTCCCTTTGTGGAGCTGGAGGTTACCTATACCGAGCCGGGCCTGAAAGGCGACACGGCAACCAACACCCTGAAACCGGCCAAGGTTGAAACAGGCGCCGAAGTGAAAGTGCCTTTGTTCATCAATCAGGGCGACCGCATCAAGGTTGATACCCGCACCGGAGCATACAGCGAACGAGCAAAGTAAGCTACCTTGAAACTGCCCCGCCCCCATACCATCGCTGAAATAGCAAGTATTCTGAACTGCTCATTTTCAGGGAACGAGAACCATCTCGTAACCGGAATCAACGAAATTCACCGCGTTGAACCCGGTGATTTGGTGTTTGTAGATCACCCCAAATACTACGAAAAAGCCCTAAACAGTGCGGCCACCACCATTCTTATTGACAAGGATGTGGAAGCACCTGAGGGCAAAGCGCTGCTCATTTCAGATGCTCCTTTCCGCGATTACAACGAGCTCACGCGGATGTTCAGTCCGTCGGTAAAATGGCCGCATAACTGCGACCCATCAGCTCAAATTGCCGATACCGCCCAAATTCGTCCGGGAGCTATTATCGGGCCCAACGTAACAATTGGAGAGCACGCCGTAGTTCACGCCAATGTGGTGATTTATGAAAACTGCGTCATTGGCAACCACGTCACCATTCACGCAGGGGCCATTATTGGTGCTGACGCATTTTACTACAAAAAGCAGGACGGCGCTTTCAACAAAATGCACACCTGTGGCCGTGTAGTTGTTGAAGATCATGTGGAAATCGGTGCCCAAACCTGCATTGACCGCGGAGTTTCGGCTGACACTATTATTGGAAGAGGCACTAAGATTGACAACCTGGTGCACGTTGGTCATGACTCCATCATTGGCCGTAATTGCCTGATTGCCGCACAGGTGGGCGTTGCCGGCTGTGTGGTGATTGAAGACAACGTAACCATTTGGGGGCAAGCCGGTTTGGCCAGTGATCTGAGGATTGAACAAGGCGCCACGATTCTCGCTCAAGCAGGGTTGATGAACGGCGTGGAAGCCGGTAAAACTGTATTCGGGACACCTGCTTTTGAGGCGCGAAGTAAGTTTCGTGAAATTGCACTGATTCGGAAGCTCGACCAGGTTATTAAAAAGCTTGAGCTATGACACGATTGGATCGTCTCACCGAGAAGCTTCAGCTTAACAGGTTTAAGCTTACTTCTTTGTTGGAGATGACCAAGGCCATTAACGACAATGCTACCGTTGAGGAGTTATTGAGCGTTTATGAAACAATCATCCGGGAGCAACTTGGTATCAGTAAGCTGATGCTCTTTAACGAGCAAAACAACTGGGATTGCCTTTTGAGCTTTGGTATTCAGGGTGAAATTAATCTGAACCCGCTGGAACTTTTCAGCCAGTACGACGGAATTAGTGTGTTGGAAAGCAACTCACTGCTGGAGCAGGCCGGATTTGACGTGCTGATCCCCGTATATCACCAAAGCCAACCCCTTGCTTTTTTGATTATTGGCGATATTGATGAGGACGAAATCAAGATCAGTCCCACCATCAAGCACATGAATTTTATTCAGACCATCACCAACATTCTGGCGGTGGCCATTGAAAACAAGCGACTTGCTAAGGAGAACATCATCAAGGAAAGGATGAACAAAGAGCTGGAGCTGGCGGCCGAAATGCAGGCCATGCTCGTGCCTGAGCAGTTTGAAGTACCCCACGGGATGGAGGTTGCTGCTCACTACCAACCGCATCAGCAAGTAGGTGGCGACTACTACGACGTGATACCGCTCAACAACAACGAAGTCATTTTTTGTATGGCCGATGTGAGCGGAAAAGGAGTTTCAGCCGCCTTTTTGATGGCGAATTTTCAGGCCAACCTGCACGCGCTGGTACAATACACCGATTACTCGCTGAGCGATATGGTAGAAGTACTGAACAACAGGGTAAATCAAAGTACGCGCGGTGAGCGCTTTATCACTCTGTTCATTGCTCGTGTCAACTTCAAGCAGCAAAGTCTGCGATACATCAATGCTGGTCACAATCCACCCATCCTGATGCGTAATAGCGACCTCTTTCTACTTGAAAAAGGATGTATCGGTTTAGGAATGCTCGAAGATATTCCGCGGGTAGAAGAGGGAAATATCCGTCTCAAAAAAACCAATACGCTTCTGCTCTACACCGACGGCCTAACCGAACTGGAAAACCCCAATAAAGAAGCTTTCGGGCTGGAAAGATTGGGTGAAACAATGTTGCAGAACAGAAATGTCAGCATGTCAGAACTGAATGATTCCATTGTGGAGGCGATGGAGCAATTCAGAAAATCTGCTCCTTACTTTGATGATACAGCCCTACTCAGCTGCAGATTCAGCTTCTCCTAAAGCCTTTTTACCACGGTTGATGTGGTACAGCTCAATGGATACAATGATGGCGATGAAGCCCCAGAAGGGAACCGACGCTTTATCCGTATCCAGATAGTTGTTCAGCACCCCGTGAGTCACATAAGTGATAAGCCCTAGTATCACGCCCATAAGCAGAATTTTCATCTCGGGGTCTTCAATGCGATAGTACAAGCGAATGCCCCGCACCAACACAACAGTTACCAAAAAACCAAAGGTGAGCATCCCGAGTAAGCCCGATTCTGCTAGTGGCCCGAGATACTCCGAGTGTGCGTTACCACCGTCGCCAAAATTGGTGCTGATAATGGTTTTCTCGTAAGAAAACTGGTAGGTTGCGTACTGAAACTGATAGGTACCAGGGCCAAATCCAAATACGGGTCTATCCTGAAACATTCGGATGGCGCAATTCCAGCGAAGAAGCCTTTCAAGGTTAGACGCGTCGGAGGAGATATTCGAAATAGACTGAACATGCTCACCAAAATCGTCGGAGCTATCCTGCTCGTTTCGTTCAAGTTCAAGCATAATCTGATCGTAATTGGCTAGAAATAGACCTCCCAAAATCACTCCCAGCAAAACCAGAAGTTTAAAGTCAATCCTGAGCTTCATCACTACAAAAACCGCAAAGGCCACCACTAAACTTATCCACGCCGCACGCGTATACGAGAGTATGATTCCGACAGCGAAAATCACCACCACCACAAAAACGCCCATGCGCAAAATTGCACCGTAGCGTTTGTTGAAAAGGAATCCTACCGTGAGCGGAAAAAACATCGCCAGCAATGCACCGTAGGACGTATGATCCTTGTAGAACGGCTCCATCACCCAGTGTGCCGTTTCGTGCGAGAACGCATAGGTTGAGTGCCGAATTACCGTGTAGAGAATCACTCCCGTAAGCGGAATGATATACAGCCACACGTAGCGTTTCATGTTGTGGTAGTCAGCGAAAATCTCCTTGGCAAAAAAGTAGCACGCCATGATGAACCACAACTTTACTGTAAAGAACTTAATAGACACAACAAACATGCTGCTGGTAAGGGAGGTTACCAGAATCCAACCCAGGTAAATAAGTATGGAAATTGTGATTGGGTGCCTCAAAAACTTTTTGCTGATGCCGTCACCGGCAAGCACACGCATGAGATAAAGTACCATGATACCGAACAGCAAGGGCTCGGTGGGCATAAAAAAACCGGCTTTGACGACTTCAAACTTATCCAGGTTAATAGACAAGGGTGTAAAAAAGACCACTAAAAGCAACACTTTATCAGCGGCAAAAAGAGCTGCAATGACTACGAGTACCGCAAGCGGATAGGCAAGTGCAAGATAGTACTCGTTGGCAACGAGGTAGAAGTTAAGCAGTACCCCGAGTGCCAGAAGTAGGTAAACCTGATATGGCTTAAGGGCGGTAATCAATCTTTTATCTGCCGCTTCTCAAACAGGAGAAGAATCACCAAAGCAACCAACAAGGAGGAAATTAGAGCAGTAACCACAATCAACCATCGTACAGGCAGCGCCTTTTTGTCTGCCACTTCGGGAGCGGCCACGGTTTGGGTATAACTCAATTCGCGGTTAACATCGCGCAAAATGGTTTGGTACTCTACCAACAGGTCGTTGTAGTTCAGGTGACCCATTTCACTCATTTGGGTAAGCGCCATAAAAACGCCTCCTTTCTCACCTAGGTCGTCGAGCATCCTGCGCACCTCATCAATTCTTGATTGAGGAACCCTTGTTTCGCTCAACATTCTCAAATACCCTTCCGTAATACGCTCCGTTTGTATTTCATAATCCAGCAGCCCACTACCACGACGAAGATCACTGAGTTCGGTGTTGATTGAATCAAGCAGGCTTTTCTGAAAATCAAGCGACCCCTGCGCAATCTTGAGTTGTTCAAGGGCGATATCGCGATGAAGCTTGCGGGCCTTGTAATTGAGCTGCTGAATCAATTCATTGGCAATATCGCGGGCTCTGACAGGTGATTCATCATAGACTTCAATTTTTACCGACTCAAAATTGGTGCGCGACACCACAATGTGATCATTGTATTCATTGAGAAGGTTATGCCTGAAGCCTTCTTTGTTCGGATTCAGCTCATATACCTCAGCAAGATCGAACTTCTCGATAATGCTATCGCGAATACTGGTACTTTGAAAAAGTTGCAACAGTTGTTCTGTCAAAGACTCACTGCCATAAGCCTTGAGATTAATCGGGTATACGATAGCAACCGACTTGAACTTAGGGGTAATAAAGGTTGGGCCTGAAAAAACAGTTGCGCCAATAATGGCAACTACGGCAATAATGATAAGGAGCTTGAAACGCTTGCGAATGATTTGCACAAGCATTCCGAAAGTGAAGTTGTTTTGTTCCATGTTGAGATTGGGGTTATCTGCTTATGAGTTTCTTGCGAAGGCGCAAAAATAGCAAAAGAAGAAGTTGGGTAGTTTACATTCTTTGTCTCATAATCGTTACCAACTGGCGGAACGACAACATGCCTGTAATTGATGCCCATAGCAGGCTAAACGCCGCCATAATGATTAAATTGTATATCACGTGAAATGTCAGTTCATTGCTTGCCCACCCGAGGCCTATTACCCCCGCAGCGAATAACAGGAAATTGCGCGCCAGCCTCAGGTCGGGCTTGAGATCAAAAACCCGCAATGCAAGATACATCTGCGCCAGCGCAGTGATCACCTGTGTAATCAAACTTGCCACTGCGGAACCAAAAGCCTGAAAATGCGGAATCATCCAGAGGTTCAGAACGATATTCAACACCATACCAGCAGCCGCCAGGTAATTGAGCCAGCGCATGCTTCCGTTGGCCGTGAGCAAAGTACCAAAGATGTACGTTCCGCAAACAGCCACAAAACAAGCCATCAACACTGCGAAACTGGCCGCTGCCTGATCGCCAATTTGAACGTAGCGCAGTTCCAGAAGAGCCTCGGCGTGAAATATGCAGCCTACAGCAAGAATCAGAGCTCCCGACATCAAGGTTTTGAACGACAATCGAAGTAAGTCATCAATCATCTGCTTATCGCCAATCATTTTCGAGAAAATTGGAAGCAATAGCACTGCAAAGAGATAGGCTATCATATTGGAGGCCTCGAAAAACCTGAAGCCTTGTGCGTACACCCCTGCATGGTAGGCTCCGTCGGGCAACATGCGCTCAAGCATCACGCTATCCGAACGGTAGTAAATGGTCATCAACAAAACCAGCAAGGCGTAGGGGGCGCTCTGCTTCAGAATCATGTAAGTGAAGGGTACATTCCACTGCAGGCGTATGCGCCCCGATTCACGCAATACCAGAAAAGCGGCCACCATTGCTGTAATTGCATAGGCCACGGTTTGGCTGTACACAAACCACTCAATTTCAAACGGGCGGTTCATAAAACCTCCCCAGAGCAAGGCACCGCAAATGCCGATAAGGAGAATTCTGTCTAGCACTGAAACCATGCTATCCTGCACAAAGCGATGCAGTCCTGCAAGGTTGCTGCGGAAATACAACACAAAGGCCACCAGTACCTGGTTGAAACCCAGCACCCACAGCAACCACATCTGCTCCTTGCTGTAGGCCAGCAACCATCCTGCAAGCGTGATGAGTACAAGGTAGCCCAGCGCCAGCAAGCCACGAACCGCAATAATGTTTGAGAAGTGCTTTTGCAACAACTGCCGGTGTTGGGCAATGTTGCGCGTATTGAAATTGGTGATTCCCGCGTCGAGAAAAATGTTGAGAAGAAAGGACAGGCTGATAAGCGCAAAGTAGTTTCCATACGCCTCCTCACCTACCTGTTTCAATACCTCAGCGTCAATACCGAGGATGTAAAACGGCTTTACCAGCAGATTTAAAACCAGTACAAAGGCCAGGTTGAGGATAAACTTGCGCTGCATGAGTCAGATGAGACCGAAACGCCGGCAAAGTAACAAAATTGCACCTGCACCGAACTGTTCATGGCAATACCTTTGTGCCTGTTTCTGCGAAAATATTCTACTTTCGGCCTGCCACTTTCACCTGCATCTGCCTTGGTTATTGCCGTAAATACGCGCCTGCTGTTGCCCAACAAGCTCGAGGGAATCGGTCGTTTCAGCTTTGAAACGCTGCAGCGCGTGGTGGCCGCCCATCCAGAACATCAATTTGTGTATGTGTTTGACAGGGCTTGGGACGAGCGATTCATCACCGCCAACAACATCACGCCCATCGCAGTTTCACCACCGGCAAGGCATCCGCTGCTTTGGAAAATCTGGCTCGACTACAGCCTGCCTCGCGCCATCAAACAGTTTAAGCCCGACCTATTTTTATCGCCCGACGGATTTCTGAGTCAGCAATTACACATTCCGCAGGTGCCGGTTATTCACGATCTGAATTTTGAACACTACCCCGGCGATGTACGGAGCTCTCACAGCAGATACTACCGCAAATACATGCCCCGCTTTGCCAACATCGCGAGGCGTATTGCCACGGTATCGGAGTTCTCCAAAAACGACCTCGCACAACAATACGGCGTTGATGCCCAAAAAATTGACGTGGTGTACAACGGTGTAACTGAGCAATTCCAGCCAGCTTTAGAGCGTGATGTGAATAGCTTCATAAAGCAATACACCGATGGACAGCCCTACTTTCTTTTTGTGGGCGCCATGCACCCGCGTAAAAACATCCAGCGATTGTTGCACGCCTTTGATCTTGCCAGAAAAAATATCGTAAAACCGCACAAACTGGTGCTGGCGGGTGAAAAATACTGGTGGAACGACGATATCAGGAAAAGCTACGAACGCATGGAGTTTCGCGACGACGTGGTTTTTACGGGTCGTGTGTCAAATGAGCTTTTGGTAACCGCATTGTCGGGTGCGACGGCACTTACGTTTGTGCCCTATTTCGAGGGCTTCGGCATTCCTATTCTCGAAGCCTTTGCCACGCGCTGCCCAGTGATTACATCCAACATCACCGCCATGTCCGAGGTGGCCGATGACGCCGCCTTACTCGTGAATCCTTTCTCGGAGGAAGAAATTGCAGAGGCAATGGCTCGCGTAGCCCAGGAGCCACAACTCGCTGTTCAACTCACCGAAAAAGGCGCAGCGAGAGTGAAGCAATTCAGTTGGGAACGCACCGCTGACGCACTATGGAAAACCATTGAGCAAAGCCTTGGATAAGCTGAAATCATACCACCAACGAGGCGTTGTGGAAGCGGGTTGCGACGAAGCCGGTCGGGGCTGTCTGGCAGGGCCCGTGGTAGCAGCCGCAGTTATTCTCCCACCTCGTGTACGAATTGCAGGATTGAACGACTCCAAAAAACTACCCGCCTCCAAACGCGCGCAATTGCGCGCTGAGATTGAAAAAAAGGCCGTGAGTTGGGCCATTGGCATGGTGTCGCCCGCAGAAATAGACCGCATCAATATTCTCAATGCCTCTTTTTTGGCTATGCACCGGGCGCTTGACCAGCTTCAACAAAAACCCGAACATCTGTTGATTGACGGAAACCGCTTCAAGCCCTACCGCAACTTGCCACACACCTGTTTTGTAAAAGGTGACGGGCGTTTTCTGGCCATCGCAGCCGCATCCATCCTCGCCAAAACCTTCCGCGATGAGCTAATGTGCCAGCTTCACGAAGAACACCCCCATTTCGGCTGGAAGCAAAACATGGGGTACCCCACCGTTGCCCATCGCACTGCCATCATAGAGCACGGCATGACGGAACATCATCGCACCACTTTTCGCGTGGTGGACCCTCAGCTCAAGCTTAAACTCTGAAACATCCTTTTCACAAGCACTTGTGCATAGTACACAGGCATGAGGGTGACGCGCGTGTATCGGGAATATACCTTTGACCTAAAGTCCGCACACCATGATTCGCAGGTATTTTCTTGCTGTTTTTGTAATGATGATCATCGGAGCGATGGTTTATGGTTACCTCGCATTCAAGCGGTTTAACACACCCGTAAGTCATATTCTGATGGCCGCGCCCAAAGAATCGGCCCTTATTATCGAAACAAGCGATGCCACCAAATTATGGGAGAAACTCACCCATACCAGCATTATCTGGGAAGAGCTCAAAAGTGCCGAGAGCTTTGCATTGGCTGATAGGGTGGGTCATTATCTAGACTCTCTGCTGCAACTCAACCCGTTGCTCTTTAACCAGATCAGAACCAAAAAGGCCATGGCAGTAGCCGCTCCTGCCGGTTCGGACAGGTATTGCTTGCTGATTGGTCTGAACACTCCCACCAATCTCACCGAGACCGGTGTGCACCAAGCCGTAAGAGAATTCTTACCTCATGAGGCAACAGAAACACAACGAAACTACGACGACAACACCATTTTTACCGCGCGGATTAGCGAGCACTCAATTCATTGGGCATACCGCGACGGGATTGTGCTGTTTTGCACCGAAACCATTCCGCTGGAAGAAGCCCTCCGGAATCTGCGCACCTCGCATTCGCTACTCAACGACAAGCAATTTAAGAAGGTAGCCAAAACCGCAGGTCTGTATGCCGACGCCAATGTGTACATCAACTACAAGGCCTTTGGCAACTGGATGAAATCGCTGCTGGGGCAGGAAGGCAAACGCGCAACGGTGCTCCAAAGCGAACTGGCGGGCTGGTCTGCGCTGGATCTCACAGCCAAATCGAACCAGATATTGCTGAACGGATTTGTTCACGTGTCGGACAGCGCCAATCATTTTTTCAAGGTTTTCAACGGACAAAAGCCAAGACCCTTGCGGGTGAGTAAACTACTGCCCTCTCACACCGCGAGCCTGTTACATCTGGGTTTGAGTCATTTTCCGAGTTATTACCAAAACTACCGCGAGTATTTACGCGCTGAGGGATCTCTGGGCAAGCGCGATAAGCAGACCGACCAACTCAACCAGCAGTGCGGAAAAAACATCGAGGAGCTATGCGTTGGCTGGATACACAGCGAAGTGGCCATTGCCATAACCGAGCCGAGAAGCCAGGATGTTGACCCACATAGGTATCTTCTTTTGTCTGCTTCGGGTAAAAACGAAGGCTTGCAACAGCTCTCAGAACTCAGCACAGCTCTTGGTCATGACCCAGAAGCATATGAGATGTTTGGCCAGCCGGTAATGGAAATCAAAACAGCCGATGCGTACCGGATTCTGCTGGGAACGGCATTCATTGGCTTTGAAGATGCAGTGATTACGGCTTTGGATGATTTTGTGATTCTGGCCAACTCAGCATCCGCCATGCGCACACTTCTGCAGCACCATCAGGCAGGCAGTACGCTGAAAAAAGACACCCATTTTGCAGCTTTTTCAAACAACCTCGCTGATAAATCGAACTTACTTTACTACAGCGGAATTGCCCGTTCAACCACGCTTTTCAAGGAATACCTTAGCAAGGACGGGCAGCGCTGGGCCGACCGCGAGCTAGAAACCATCCGGCGTTTTGAAGGTGTCGGCTACCAGCTTTCGGCGAGTGGCGACCTTTATTACAGCAACATCTACGTGAGTCACAACCCTGTTTACACGCAGGAGAGCGGTGCATTCTGGGAGCTCGCGCTCGACGACTCCATCACTTTTGGTCCGCAACTGGTGCTGAATCATTACACCCAATCCAGAGAAATTCTTGTTCAGCTCGGCAACAAGTCGCTCGCACTCATCAGCAATACAGGCAAGGTTCTCTGGAATCGTGAACTCAAGGAGCCCATACTCGGTAAGGTTCACCAGATTGACAGGTACAAAAACGGTAAGCTGCAACTGCTCTTTAACACGGCTTCGCACGTGTACCTCATTGATCGAAACGGCCAGCACGTAGATGGATTTCCTGTCAAGTTAATGGAAAAAGCCACAGCCCCACTCGGATTGTTTGATTACGACAACAACCGCGATTATAGAATTCTCATTCCGCTGGCAAACAGAAACTCCATTATGCTTGGCCCGGATGGGAAAGACATTAAAGGCTGGAAGTCAAACGCAACCAAAAGCGAAGTGCGCGATGTACCCGTTCACCTTCGTCTGGGCAACAAAGACTACGTGTTTATGTGCGATGTGGGAGGGAATATTTACCTCCTCAACCGGCAAGGAGGCTCAAGACACAAGGTGAAGGCAACCATGGAAGACAGGTCGGCCAACCCTGTGTTTATTCAGCGTGGCAAGGATATCAGGCAATGCCAGTTACTCTATACCGATACGTTGGGAAATCTGGTAATCCTCGGATTCGACAACAACGTAAGCAAGAGCAGCCTGGGCTTTGCCGGAAAACACAACATGACCGCAGCAGACCTTAACCAAGACGGTTTGCTCACCGTGTACCTCACTACCGACAACAAGCTTTGGGTAATTCAACCCGATGGATCCGTAGTTTGCAATTACAAGCACGAAGGCCTGGCACTCCGCCCAAGGGTTTTCCGCCAGCAAGACAAAACGAGGATAGCAGTGCTGAACGAGGCCGAAGAAATGATTTACATCCTCAACGAAAAATGCAAGTCATCTGATTACCTGCCCATGTACGCAAAAGGGAGCTTTACCGTGGGCGACATCAACAAGGATGGTATTTTGAATGTAGTGGCAATCGGAGCATCCAACACATTGCACGTCTATAATCTGGAGTAACACAGCCAGTGAAAACTGAACACGCTGTAGCAATTAGCGTCGGCTAAGCTTGATCTGCATCCCCTTGCGCAACGGAGTATCGCGGGTCAGTTCATTGTAGCGTTCCAGTCGGCTGAGCTTAACTGCGTGAAGTTGTGAAATATCCCAAAGGGTTTGTCCCTCCTCTACCACGTGCACTGAAGCGCCTGCCGCACGATTTCGTTTGGGCTTAATATACACGCGCTCACCCTCGGCCAGAGTTCGCACAGATTTGTCTTCGTTGTATTTCTGAAGCTGCCACTTGTTCATCTGAAGATCATCGGCTATGCCTTTGTAGGTATCTCCTTCACGGGCAAAGACAAACTGCGCACGGTTATCGGTCTGCAAAATCTGACGGCCTAAATGAAAGTCAATTTCGCCCCCCTTACCAGAAGCAGGTTTAGAGGTTTGTGGAGCAGGCTTGCTTTGCGCCACACGCCCTTTACCCTGACCCGCGCGATCAAATCGGTGAAGATCATTCTCCTCAATGATGCGGATGAGCAACTGCGGATATTTCGGATTGGTGGCGTAACCCGCTTTTTTCAAGCCGTGCGCCCAACCTTTATAATCAGTGCTTTTTAGCTTGAATAGCTCCGTGTAGCGAGGCTTAAGTAGAAACTGTGAGTGGTCTTCAAACGACTCGCGGGCGTTTTTGTACTTACGGAAGCACTCGTTTTTGGCGTCATCGTCTTTGTACACACCCGGGCCATTCCAGCCATGGCACTTGATACCGAAGTGGTTGTTGGCTTTTCGGGCAAGCATACTGTTGCCGTCGCCGCTTTCCAAAATCCCCTGCGCCAGCTTGATACTGGCCGGAATGCCGTATTTGTGCATGTGGGCAATGGCCTCGTCTTTCCAGGCGTCGATGTATTGCTGGCGGGTCAAACGTCCGCCCGGATCATCGGATGCCACAAGTTGCACGGACCACATCATTGTGGTTATGACCAAGATCAACGTGCTGTTGAATACTCTCTGCTTCATACAATTCACAAAGTTAAGCCCGACTCGCCCTGCCGTTGGGTTCTCTTTGGTTGATTTTAAACGTACCAATGTTAGTTCTGCGTGTTAAGAATCGTGCCAGAGCAAACGATTGTTGGGCTGGAGGGCTTGAAAATGCACCAGATCAACAAAGTTTATAGCAATCAATCTCGTTCGGCGTAGCGTACTTTGACAGACTCAGTAACCCCGCTACGCTGAACATGTATCTTTACAAAATGAAGTTCGGCGAGGCGTCTCTAAACAGCTATCCATTCCGAATGGACTTCAACTGTTGAATATCAAGTAGGTCTTTTGGGCGACCCGCACGTCGTTTACTCTCTATCAGGTCTTCGTAATTCAGTACTCTCCATTTCGCAACGTCTTTCCCAGCAATGGAAACAACTTCACTCTCGCGGAAGGCTTCATCGAAAGTCTTTCCGATATCAAATCTTGTTATCAGATCAAGATCAAGCGCAACAGGCGAGAATTTCACTGAGATATTCTGTTGCTGATTGATTACTTCGGGAGGAAAAGCTTCTATGTCGTAACCCAATTCCTGAAAAACCAGAATGAGCTTTTGGAGATTTTCAGGCGTGGTTTCAATCCAAAAGTCAACATCTGCTGAATGACGCTGATAGCCGTGAAAATTCACCGCGCCACCGCCAATCATTAGCATGCGTACTGAATGCTTGTCTGACAAAATCAAAAAGCGATCAATATCCTCACCCCAGTTCATCCATTTTTTCTTTGCTTGGCAAACTCGTCATTTCATCGTTTGGTTATGAAAGGAAGTTTTGCGCAGTGTAATCTGAATTCTTGCGAAAACGGTGAAAAATGCGCCCTGAAAAACCCCGAATTTCTCAAGATGCAACCTCGATGAAAGAAATCTATCCATGTACCAACCCCTCAACATTTAATTCTTCTTCTCCAGGATAAAATGCGTTTCGGAGTTCGGAGCGCTCCTGGATGAAGCGCGTGAAGGAAAGCGCAGCATGTATGTACTCAGGGTAAGAAATGCCGCCACACGCTCCGAGGGCGAAAGCTTCAAAAAAGCCTTTTGCCTCTCGCGGTTGCTCTCCTCTTTTGTGCGATACTTGATTTCCACTCTGTAAATATACGCTCTTGGGCCTTATTTCAGGTGAATGAAGGATAGAAGCTTTATCGTTTCTCACTTTTGTTCTCTTTTTGAACACTGACACTCCTTCAGCAAGCTATCTCCAGAAGCAGCCCATGCTTCGTGGCGAAATGCTCAAAAGTCAGGCGCTAAGGCTTGGTTGGCCTTAGCGTGAAAGACGTAAACAGCCAAACCATTGCTTTTCCCGCCAAAATCAGTAAATTTGTGATACCTTGGCTTCTAAGCCTTCAATCACCAAGACTCCTCAGAATCATGAAACTCCAGATAATACAAGATAGCAAGGGTAAAGCAACCGGTGTTTACATCCCAATCAATGAATGGAATGCACTGAAAAAGCAGTACAAGGAATTGGAGTCGCTGGAGTATCAAGAGCCTACCAAAGAGCAGTTATTAAGCGAGCTCAAGGAAGCCATCAGCGAGCTGAAGTTGGTGGAAGAAGGCAAGCTAAGAGCGCGACCTGCGCAAGAACTGCTCGATGAGCTATAGTGTCTCGTCAATACCACTTTTCGACAGGCAGGCTAAAAGACTAGCCAAAAAATATCCTTCACTCAAAAAAGACCTCGCCATTCTCGTTGATAGGCTCAGCGAACAACCGGAACAAGGCACATCGCTGGGCAATCACTTTTACAAGGTCAGATTAGCAATCACCTCCAAAGGGAAAGGGAAATCTGGCGGTGCAAGAATCATCACCTATGTGAAGGTCGCACGAACTACCGTTTACCTGACTTCTATTTTTGACAAGTCTGAAAAGAGTTCCATTTCTGATAAAGAACTTGAGGACATCTTTAAACTGGTGCCGTAAAGACCGGACACGTAGCTCGAAGTCAGGTCTTTTTCACCCCAAACTCAAAAACACCAACGCAGGCTGCAGAATAATCAACCCGTCAATCCAAAAAGCGTGGTAAAACTCGTTGGTGACACTTTTGCTTTTGTAAATCATCACAATTCCCACCGCTGCTGAAGCCAGTATGGCTAACCACGTAAAAAAGCTGTACTCGTTAAGCAGAAAAAGCAAACTCACCATCACGGCAAACGCGCCCATCAGTCCAAATGAAACCCTTAGGGCACCTCCTACCCCGCGCGTTTGAGGCAAGGTCTTCTGACGGGCATCATCAAAGGACACATCGCGCACATCAAACGGAATGGTTAGCGCGGCAATCCAACAGCTTCGTTCTATAATCATCAAGAACATTGCTGCTACGCCGATTTCCGGCTTAAAGTACCACAACGGCAATGCAACGGTAACCGTGGCCCACGTGAAAGCAATCACCCACAGTTTGGCACCCGGCACATCGCGCAGTGCCAGCCACTCTCCTCGTGCAGGAATGACTGGTACCACATAGGCAGCAGTAATCAGCACTAATGGAAGCAGCGCAACGAGAAATTCGAACGGAAAAATTGATACCGCCCACACCGATGCCATGACCGAAGTAAAGGCAAACCACACAGTAAGCACCTTGCGACTTCTGAGTAGCCAGTTTACCCGCGTCGATTGTAAGCGCAAACTCCATCGGTTAAACCGCATCAATCGGTGAAAGGTGTAACCCGAAGCAGTGGAGAAAAAAACAAACCACGCCATGGCGGCGCCCGGTCGCTCAATCAACCAGCAGGTTTGTGCCGTTATAAGTGCGGCACCTAGCGCAATCCAAAGATTTCCGAACAGCAGGAGCCTCAATACCGGTTTCAATCCTGCTTTCAAGCCAGCCTCAGCGAATACCTTCTACGTTGTTGGCCAGCACAGAGTACAACAAAACTCCAGCTGCCGTTCCGATTACACTGCCTTTGAGTCCCTGAATCAACTGTCGGCTGCGTGCATTGCGCGCAAAACCTGCACGGTAGGCATCCGTTTTCATGTTTGGGTCGTGCATATAGCGCTCCTTGATGTGGATGGGCGGAATGGCCGTAAACAGCGTCCATACCACGGGTGTTGAAACTGCAAAAATGCTGTTCTGCCAGGCGAGGCCACCCAGTAACCCAAAAGCAGCTCCGCCCCAAAATGCCAGCGGTGCCTTGTAATTCAGCATGGCATCGCGTTGACCAAGCATAAACTCTTCCATCTCACGCACGGTGTAATCATTGCCATACTCGGGTTGGTACTCGTAAAGAATCTGGCGATTCCCATCGGAATCAATGATGGCAAACACATCATCGCGCGATACGTAAGTTTCCTTTTTCTTCTCAGGCCGCAGGCTCTTTTTGTTCTTCTCTACCAGCGCGTCCAGTTCGGCGCGAGTTAATTGGTCGCCTTTGCGGTCGGCAATTTCGTAGCGGAGATTTTCATTGTACTGCCGGATGCGCTGATTGCGCAAGCTGTTCTTGTCGTAGGTGAAACGAATATCTATGAATGCCGAATCATTGAAGTGAAAAACCTCAAGTTGGCGGCCGTTCATCATCTCAAAAATGTACTGGGCTTTCGACTCGCTCAACAAACACGCGAGCAGGGCCGAACAAAGTGCAATCCGAATGGTTTGAGTCATGCATCAAAAGTAGAAATCCACAGCAAATCGGCATACAATATCAACCGTGTTTTGCGAGGTGATTAGTATGTATCTTTGCGGCAAATTTAAGCCCACGGCATTATGTCACACCACAGCAAATTTGAACGACGACACCTCGGACCTCGCCCAGAGCAGGTAAAAACCATGCTTCAATCACTGAGTCTGAATAGTATGGAAGAGCTCATTCATGAGACCATTCCGGACAATATCCGCCTGAAGCAACCTCTCAACCTCGCAGAAGGGATGAGCGAATTCGAATATGTCTCTATGCTGCGCGAAAAAGCAGCCAAAAACACCATCAATAAGACCTACATCGGAATGGGTTATTCCCCCACTATTGTTCCCGCTGTGGTTCAACGCAATATTCTCGAAAATCCGGGATGGTACACGGCCTACACGCCTTATCAGGCTGAAATTGCACAGGGTCGTCTGGAAGCGCTGCTGAATTTCCAAACCGTTGTAAGTGATCTTTGTGGATTGGAGCTTGCCAATGCATCGCTGTTGGATGAAGCCACTGCTGCTGCCGAAGCCATGATTATGAGCTTCAACCTCCGAAGCAGGGAAGCCATCAAATCAGGCGTTCTGAAGTTTTTTGTGGACGCCGAGGTGTTTCCACAGACCCTTGAGGTATTGAAGACCCGTGCTGTTCCGCTGGGCATTGAACTGGTTGTGGCAAACTGGAAAGAGCATACGCTTGACGGCAGCTACTTCGGAGCCATGCTCCAATATCCCAATAATACCGGCGAGGTTTGCGACTACCGCTCGTTTACAGAAACGGCTCGTGCATTGGGAATTCTCGTTTCAGTGGCCACCGATTTGATGAGCCTTGTGTTGCTCACTCCTCCCGGAGAATGGGGCGCAGACATCGCATTTGGAAACAGCCAGCGCTTTGGTGTTCCAATGGGTTTTGGCGGACCTCACGCAGCTTTCTTTGCCACCAAAGAAGATTTCAAGCGACACATTCCCGGCCGTATTATCGGGGTATCCAAAGACCGCCACGGAAACCAGGCTCTGCGCATGGCGCTCCAAACACGTGAGCAGCACATCAAGCGCGAAAAAGCAACCTCAAACATCTGCACCGCTCAGGCTCTGCTGGCCGTGATGGCATCCATGTATGCCGTTTACCACGGTCCCGACGGTTTGAAAGCCATCGCCTCTGAAATCAACGGAAAAACCCGTTGGCTCGAAATGGAGCTCAACGCCATGGGCTTCAAAAACCAAAACGAATACTATTTCGATACGCTCAAAATTAGCATGAAAGATGGCGTGACGCAAAACGCATTGCGCAACGCAGCCCTCAACGCAGGCATCAATCTGCGCTACTTTGCTGACGGAAGCGTGGGCGTGAGTCTGCACGAAGCGGCTACTAACGCTGAATTTCTGCAACTTCGTTCTCTTTTTGCGGGTCTTGCCGGCTCTAATGGAAGTTCGGGAGCTGAAATTACAGACGATTTGCATATCCATCCTCAGCTCAGCCGAAGTTCAGCGTTCCTCACCCACGAGATATTCTCCATGTATCACTCAGAGTCTGAGATGATGCGTTACATGAAGCGTTTGGAAAACAAAGATCTCTCGCTTACGCATTCCATGATTTCGCTGGGATCTTGTACCATGAAGTTGAACGCAGCCAGCGAGTTGCTTCCGCTGACCTGGCCGGAGTTTTCCAACATTCACCCCTATGTGCCGGCTGAGCAGGCCGCAGGTTATGTGGAAATCATCGACGAGTTGGGAGAGATGCTGTGCGAGATTACGGGCTTCGACGCGGTTTCTTTTCAGCCCAATTCGGGTGCGCAAGGCGAATACGCCGGTTTGATGGCTATTCGCGGATACCATGAAGCGCGTGGAGAAGATCACCGCAATGTGATGTTGATTCCTTCATCCGCACACGGCACGAACCCAGCCAGCGCGGTAATGGCCGGAATGGACGTGGTGGTTGTAAAGTGCGACGAAAAAGGAAACATCGACGTGAATGACCTTCGCGCAAAATCCGAAGCCCACTCAGCCAACCTGTCGGGGCTTATGGTGACCTACCCATCTACACACGGTGTATTTGAGAAGGCCATCATTGAAATCAACGAGATTGTGCATCAACATGGTGGGCAAGTTTACATGGACGGTGCCAACATGAATGCCCAGGTAGGTTTAACCAACCCGGGGAGCATTGGCGCTGATGTTTGTCACCTCAACCTACACAAAACCTTTGCGATTCCCCACGGTGGCGGAGGCCCCGGCATGGGCCCTATCTGTGTGAAGTCGCATCTTGAGCCATTCCTCGGAAAACACGCTATTACCCACCCCGCAGAAGATGGCAACAACCGCTCTATTGCAGGTGCTCACTACGGTAGCGCATTGATTCTGCTCATTTCATACGGCTACATCAAAATGTTGGGCGGTGAGGGTGTAACGCGTGCCACGGAATACGCTATTCTGAACGCCAACTACATCAAGCAAAAGCTGGACGGCTATTACCCCGTTCTTTACACCGGTGAGCGCGGATATGCTGCCCACGAGATGATTATTGATTGCCGAATGTTTAAAAACAGCGCGGGCATTGAAGTAGCAGACATCGCCAAGCGATTGATTGACTACGGATTCCATGCACCAACGGTATCCTTCCCTGTGGCAGGTACCATGATGATTGAACCCACTGAGAGTGAATCGCTGGAGGAATTGGATCGTTTCTGCGAGGCAATGATTAAGATTCGTGAGGAAATCAAGGCCATTGAAACCGGCGCTGCCGACAAAGAGCAAAACCTGTTGCGGAACGCTCCGCATACAGCCATGGAAGCAACGGCTGATAACTGGCCGCACCCCTACTCGCGTCAGGAAGCTGCCTACCCTGCAGATTACTTGCGCAACTGGAAGTACTGGGCTCCGGTAGCCCGTGTGGACAATGCCTACGGTGACCGTAACCTGATTTGTACCTGCCCATCCATTGAGTCTTACGAAACAGCCATGCCGACATAAATTTGCCCAAGCCCTGCAAAATATGGCATCTAGGTTTTTAATGGTGGCAACTTTTTCCACAGATGAGCAGTGCAAAAACAAGCGCTGCTTTTCTTTTTTCAGGGATTTAATGTTACTTTTGGCCTAACAAAATTGTTGCTAATCATTAACTAAAATCACCTATTATGAAGAAAATTTACCTTTTTGCGGCTTCGCTTTTGGTTGGTACTGCAGCTATGGCGCAGTCTGCTAACGAGATTGCCCAGCCCCTTCGCGGAGATGCCGGCATACCCGTTAACATGCAGGATGACCGCCCTGCTCAAAAGCCTGTTCAGACTAACAATCAGCGATTTACAGTTATCTGGGAAGATGACTTTTCAGACGACAACAACTGGACATTCAATAACAATTCATCGCCTCCCACCGACTGGTTTATCACCACAGATTTAAATGCACCTCCCTTTGGTGCGCTTACGCCCATTCAAACACCAACTGCAGAAAACGGTTATGCTCTGGTAGATGGTGACTCACAAGGCGACGGTTCGCAACAAGATTGCAACCTGCGAATGGCCAATCCGGTTGATTTGAGCGACCATGATTTCGTGAACCTTCGTTTTTACTGCGTTACACGCAACTGGAGCTCTACCTATACTGTACGTGTGAGTACCGATGGTGAGAACTGGACAGAATTCCCGGTTCTTGAGCACATTACCACGAACGTAAATACTGAAAATCCAGAATTGGTTGTAGTAAACATTACGGATGTTGCTGCCAATCAGGAAACAGTATGGGTTGAGTTCAACTTCTCTGCTTCTTGGGGTTGGTTCTGGGCCATTGACGATGTAAGCCTCGTTGTACCCGACGACAACGACATGAGCATTCAGACCCCACGTTACAGCAACCATGATCCTGAAGCAGATGACTGGTGTAACCTTCCCTACTCTACTTACCCTGAGTCTCAAGTACGCCCATTGACTTTCAATGCTGTGGCTTTCAACGCAGGAACTGAAGAGCAAACCGGTGTTACACTGGAAGTGAACGTAACCGGTCCCGGAGGATTGGATGTAACCGTAAGCAGTGCCTCTACCACTGTGCCTGCCGGCGAGACTGCTTATCTGGAACTAGATCCTTGGACCCCTCCTGCGGTTGCTGGTACTTACACCATTGCCTACACCATTTTGCAAGACCAGGAAGATGCCAACCCCGATGACAACGTGGCCACTCGGTCGTTCAATGTTTCTCCAGGCGAATTTGCCCGCGATGATCAGTCTTTGAATGCAGTTGCCGGTTTGGGATTGGATGATTTCTGGGGAGGTAATGGATTCTGCTTTGACGAGCCAGGAGAGATCTGGTGTATCGGTGCAGCCATTTCATCAGCCTCAGACATGGGTGCTTTCTTTGACTATGAGCTTCGCGCTTTTTCTGCAACTGGTCTTGACTACGTGGCGAACACTGACCTGATGGAGGTTAACGCCGATATGATGAATGATGGCGGCGGTAACAACTTCACTTACGCCTGGTTGGAAGGACAATTCGCCGTTCCTGTTTTCCCCGGTGATGAGTATGTAGCGATGTTCCACACTTTTGCAGGAAACGAACAGGCAACCATTGGTATAAGCGGACAGTCGCCAGATTTCTCCACCTACCTGATTGCTGAATTCGACACTCAGACTTGCGACCCTTGTTTCACCGGTTCTACCTACATGGTTCGTATCGGGATGAGCGAGGAGTGGTGTGACGTGAATATTATCAACAGCATCGATGAGATTGAACTCGTAACTGTTGAAGAGCTATATCCGAACCCAACTGTTGGTTTTACTACTCTGGAGTTCAGCTTGCTCGAGACTTCAAACGTTCAGGTGTTCCTGTTTGATAACATGGGACGCATCGTAATGAACAAGGACTACGGTGTGCAGCCTGCCGGTGAGCACCGCTTCGAGTACGACTTCTCTAACGTAGCTGCCGGAATGTACTCTTTCAGCATCCGCGCAAACAATAGCTACACAACCAAGAAACTGGTGATCAAATAAGACCACCCATTCTTACATCAAAAAAGGCAGCCCGAGGGCTGCCTTTTTTTTATTCCTCCAAAAAGAGTTTCGTTTGAGCAATACAAATGGATCTATACGATTTCCTTCACTCGCTCAGGTGGCCTTCCCACTACGGCCTTGTTTCCACGAATTACAATGGGGCGTTCAATGAGCTTTGGGTTTTCGAGCATGATGGTAATCCACTCCTCATCCGTGAAATTCTTGTCGCGAAACTTTTCCTTGTACACAGCCTCGCCCTTGCGGAGCAAGGCCTCGGGCTTGATATTTAATTTGGCCAGTAGCTTCTTGAAAGTATCTACGTCCGGCGTGTCGTCCAAATAAAGCCTGATAGAAGGTTCGTGTCCTGCTTCGCGCAAGATATCCAGTGCTTCTCTGCTTTTTCGGCAACGCGGATTGTGGTAAATTTCGATGTCTGACATAACAATGATTTTTTAGCTGTTGGTTTTGGCAGACCCCTGTTGCATGAGAAATGCCTTCAGAAAAGCATCGAGTTCTCCGTTGAGCACGTCGTCCACATTGCTCGTTTCCTCTGCCGTGCGAACATCCTTGATCAATTTGTAAGGATGCAGCACGTAGTTGCGAATCTGCGAACCCCACTCAATTTTCTTTTTACCCGCCTCAATCTCGGCACGGGCCTCATTCTTCTTGCTTAACTCAAGCTCGTAAAGCTGCGATTTGAGAAGTTGCATGGCTTTCTCCTTGTTCTCAAACTGCGAGCGTGTTTCGGAGTTTTCTATCACAATTCCTGTGGGTGCGTGTTTCAAGCGCACGGCTGTTTCGATTTTGTTAACGGCTTGCCCTCCGGCACCACTCGAGCGGTAAGTGTCCCAACTGATGTCTGCCGGGTTCACCTCAATCTGAATGGAATCATCAACCAGCGGATAGACATACACCGACACGAATGAAGTATGGCGACGCGCATTGGAGTCAAACGGTGAAATACGCACCAAGCGATGCACTCCGTTTTCACCTTTCAGGTAACCGAAAGCATATTCACCGTCAATTTCAAGGGTTACTTGTTTCACCCCGGCTACATCGCCTTCCTGCATGTCGAGTTCACGCACCTTGAAGCCGTTTTTGTCGGCCCACATAAGGTACATACGCATGAGCATGCGCGCCCAATCACAGCTTTCAGTACCTCCGGCGCCGGCTGTAATCTGCATCACGGCAGAAAGCGCATCCTCTTCACCCGACAGCATATTCCTGAACTCCAGATCATCCATCAGCTCATTGAGCTTCTTCAATTGCTCTTGCAGTTCTTCTTTGGAGGCTTCTCCTTCCTCATGAAACTCGTGGAGCACACGAAGGTCTTCAAGGGCATCGCGCGTAGCGGCCCAGGCATCCGTCCAGCTTTTCTTGGTACGGATTTGCTTCATAACCAATTCAGCTTTTTTGGGGTCGTCCCAAAAGTTGGGGTCTTCGGTTAGCTTCTCCTCTTCGCGGATTTGCTCTAGCTTGTGATCGACGTCAAAGATACCCCCTTAGCGCTTCCAGGCGCCCCGCGAAATCGCGTAAATCATCTTCGTGTAACATAATGCAAAGGTAGTGTTTTGGGCTTATTCCCGTTCACCGGCCGGGTGCCTCTCCGCCAGAAAATGCTCAACCTCTTTTGCGAACTCATCCGGCTCAAAACCCTTGGATGTCAGGTAGCGGTGCAAGCGTGCTCTGAGGCTCCAATCATCCTCATGGCGGTATTGGTCGCTCTTGCGCTCAATGTGCTTTAACAAGGTTTGGCGGTACTCTTCGGGATCAATTTCCTCCATGGCCGCCCGCAAACTGTAGTTACTTACCCGATGTTGCTTCAGCCCCTGCTGAATACGTATGCGCCCCCATCCCTTCATTCGGAATTTTCCGCTGGTGTAGGCCCTGGCAAAACGCTCTTCATTAAGGTAATTGTGAGACACCAAAGCCGCCACAATGGCGTCGAGGTCTTCGCCGTACCAGCCCCAGCTTCTGAGTTTACGCACCACTTCAATGTGTGAGCGTTCCTGATAATCGCACCAGGCACGCATACGAGCGAGGGTTTCCTCCTGACTGTATTTGCGTTTCACAGACACAGCGTCGAAGATAGGACAATAAACAGGGTGGAAAAAAATCAGATTTCAATTTCCTGCTGAGCCTCGTCAAAGAAACGATACTCCAGGAACTGAAAAGCTGTGTTTGGGCAAAACACAACAGGCAGCTTGTACTTAAAGCGCCATTTGAGCTCGGTTGAGATCATGCCCTTTTTGAAATAGGCCGCCAGAAATGGGCTACAGTGAATTTCGATACGCCGCGGCTTCCGTTCCTCGAGAATGAGACGCAAATTGTTTTCTATTTCATCCGGAACAAGCAGGGTGGACTCTACCTTTCCGGTTCCTGAGCAGGTGGGGCATTGCTCGCGGGTCTCAATATTGGTTTCGGGACGTACGCGCTGGCGGGTAATCTCAACAACGCCAAACTTACTAGGCGGAAGCACGTTGTGCTTGGCTCTGTCAATGCTCATGTACTCCTTGAGCTTTTCGTAGAGTTCCTTTTGGTTGGCGCGATCCTGCATGTCAATGAAATCAACCGCGATAATTCCGCCCATGTCTCTCAAACGGAGGACGCGAGCCAGTTCTTTGGCCGATTCAAGATTGGTTTCGAGTGCATTCTGCTCCTGATTCTTGTCTGCGCCTTTCCGGTTACCGCTGTTCACATCCACCACGTGCATGGCTTCGGTGTGCTCGATAATAAGGTACCCTCCGCTGGGCAGATTTACCTGTCGTCCAAAAGAAAGCTTGATTTGCTTTTGAACGTTGTAGTACTCAAAAATGTCGGTCTTGCCGCGGTAGAGCTTTACAATCTTCTCGTGGTCGGGCGAAATCTTGCGCAGGTAGCTTTTGATTTCCTCGGCCATTTCGGGGCTGTTCACCCGGATATTGTTGAACTCCTTGTTGAGAAGGTCTCTCAACACCGCACTGGTTTTGTTGATTTCGCCCAAAACGCGCTTCACCGGTTTGGCCGGCATCAGATTTTTGTGGAGTTGTTTCCAGCGCTCGTAAGAATTGTTCAGGTCAGAGTCCAGTTGCGCCACTTTTTTGTTTTCGGCAACGGTGCGGATAATGACTCCAAAATTTTTCGGCTTGATACTCTGCATCAAACGCTTAAGGCGCGTACGCTCTTTGGGGTCGGTGATTTTCTGTGAAATGGAAATCTTGGACGAAAACGGCACCAAAATGAGATACCGGCCGGCAATGGTAATCTCGGCGGTGAGTCTTGGGCCTTTGGTTGAGATAGGCTCTTTGGCTACCTGAACCAAAATATGCTGACCACCGGAGAGCTGCTCCTTGATTTTGCCGTTCTTATCAATATCCGGCTCCTGCTTGAAGTTGGCAAGGTCGGCAGAATTGAACTTACGGGCCTGCACCTGTTTCACCCATGTATTCATGGAGCTGAACTGCTGACCCAGATCCAGATAGTGAAGAAAGGCATCTTTTGAGTAGCCAACATCCACAAAAGCAGCGTTAAGGTTAGGAATAACCTTCTTCACCTTGCCCAAATAGATGTCACCCACCGCGAATTCCGGATTGGTTTTTTCGCGATGTAACTCTACGAGCTGCTTATCTTCAAGGAGTGCAAGCTGCGTATCCTTGGAGTTTGCATCGATGATTAGTTCAAATGCCAATATAGCCAATGGTTAAGCGCCGCGCGTACACGAATGTGCAGGCAGCCACTGTTAATACCAAACTAAGGGAGTACCGTAAAGAGGAAGGGCAGACATACCAATCCGCCACTGAAGACATTACTTCTTCTTCTTATGTCGGTTTTTGCGCAGGCGCTTTTTGCGCTTGTGCGTGGCCATCTTGTGTCGTTTTCTTTTCTTACCGCTAGGCATAACTCAATGAATTTATAACTGTTAACGTTTGAGCTCTTCAATGAACTCCTCTACTCTTTCTTTAACAGCTGGATCTTCTACATCCTGGAGGTAACGCTCAAAGCAATTAATTGCCTTTTCGGGCTGGTTGAGGGTGGCGTAGGTTTTTCCCAAATAGAAAACGGCGTCTGGAAATTTCTTTTCGGTGTCGAGTTCAACGACTTTTTCGAATCGCTCTGTGGCTTTTTCATACTGCCCTGATTGGACAGAAAAATGAGCCAGATGCCAATGCGCCTCTACCCTGTTTGGATTTTCTTCGAGAATTTCCCGAAGCATGAGAATCCCCTGCATGGGGTTGTTACCATCTTGCACCAGTGCTACAGCCTGATTGATTTTCTGTTCAATCGGGTCTGTTTTGCTTGCCTCAAGCTTTTTGGCTTCGAGCCGGGCTTGCTTTGGCAGGCGTGGTGCCAGTATTAAAAGAACTACTAAAAAAAGAGCAGCCAAAAGTACAACAATTTGTGTTCGCTTTTGGCTGCTCATGGATAATTCTTAAAAAAGAAGCTTACTTCTTCTTTTTCACTTTGGTACGTACTCTCTCAACAAACACTTTTGCAGGTTTGAATGCTGGAATAAAGTGCTCGGGGATGATGATGGTGGTGTTTTTCGAGATATTTCGGCCGGTTTTCTTCGCACGCTTCTTCACGATGAAGCTACCAAAACCGCGCAGATACACGTTCTCTCCTTTTTCCAAGGAATTTTTGATAGACGACATCATGGTCTCCACGGTAGCCTGAACAGCTACTTTCTCGATTCCGGTCTTGTCAGAAATTTCACTCACCAAATCTGCTTTAGTCATAACAATTAAGCTTTAATTAGTTCACAAATGATTCGTTTCGATGGCAAATATAGAGCAAGCCTTTAAACGCGCAACATAATTTCGATTAACTTTGGATTCTAAGCACTTAAACCCCGTTTTCCTTCTACCAATGAATATCCCCTCGCAGCTAAACTATTGGTATTCAAAAAATAAACGCACGCTTCCGTGGAGAAATTCTCCTACCCCTTATAACATCTGGCTGTCGGAAATGATTATGCAGCAGACCAGAATTGCCCAGGGCTTACCATATTACCTGAAGTTTAAGGAAGTCTTCCCTACAGTAGAGATGCTCGCTGAGGCCCACGAGCGCGATGTAATGCAGCTCTGGCAAGGACTGGGCTACTACCGAAGAGCCCGAAACCTACACCACGCCGCCAAACAGGTGGTGCACGAAATGGATGGGCGTTTTCCGGGCACATACAAAGAACTTCTTCAGCTCAAAGGCGTTGGACCTTATTCTGCAGCGGCCATTGCCTCCATTTGTTACAACGAGCCAGTACCGGTTGTGGACGGAAACGTGTTTCGTTTTCTCTCGCGACTCTTTGGCATAGACACACCTGTGGACACTTCCCTCGGAAAGAGAATTTTTTACGAGCAGGCCGCAGCCATTCTGGACCATGAAAATCCCGGCGATTTTAATCAGGCCATGATGGAATTTGGTGCCCTGGTATGCACGCCGGCTCAACCGGGATGCAAGGATTGTCCTTTCAGTGAAGTGTGTGTGGCGCTGCGCACAGGAGCCGTCGATCAGTATCCCGTGAAAAGCAAGCGAACCAAAGCCACTCCACTCTACCTCAATAGCGTAGTGGTACAAACCTCACGAGGCTTGATGCTTCAACAACGTCCTGAAACAGGCATTTGGGCCGGACTCTATGGCTTTCCGACGCTCGAAACGAGTACCAAACCGGACCAAAGAACACTTTCCGATTTCTGCGAGCAACTCGGATTGCCGGAGCCGAACAAAGAAAAACGCATCGGGCCCTTCTCGCACCAACTCACGCACCGTAGTATTGAGGCCCATTTCTGGGTTTTTAATGAACCGCCAGCCCGTGTAAAAGACTACACCTGGGTGTCGAATAAAAAGGAAATCAGCAACTTTGGCCTTCCACGACTTTTTGAACGTTTCGTTGATAAGTACATTTTTGGTACTCGTGAAAAGCCCGTACCTTCGGCAAACGAATGACGCATAAAACTAAACCAACATGGCAGGAGTAAATAAGGTAATCCTTCTCGGAAACCTCGGAGCAGACCCGGAAGTGAGAACACTCGAAAACGGAAACAAAGTAGCCAACTTCAATATTGCTACTTCAGAAAGCTACAAAGACCGCAACACCGGTGAGCGCATCACCCAAACAGAGTGGCACAGAATAGTGATGTGGCGCGGACTGGCAGAAATTGCCGAAAAGTACCTTCACAAAGGCGACCAGATTTATGTTGAAGGCAAAATTCAAACGCGCAACTACCAGGATAAAGATGGCGTAACGCGCTACACCACAGAAATTGTGGTGAGCGATATGACCATGCTCGGCAAGAGAGACATGAGCCAGACTCCGGCGGGACAAAACACAGAGCAAAAACCACAAGCTGCTGCGGATACAAGCCGAAACGGACATCCTGAGCCGCAACTGCCGGAAGCGGATGAAGAGGACGACCTCCCCTTCTGAGCACCATTGTTCACGTAAACCCCACCAGTGAAACCTCCCCCGGAAGAATCTATTTCCATCATTCTGCTTTCACTCAGCGAAACCGCCGACTGGACGCTGTTTGTGTCGCTGGGAGTGCTCGCGCTATTGCTGGTTTGCTCTGCCCTGATATCTGGGTCTGAGGTGGCGTACTTTTCTCTCTCTCCCTCCGATATGCAAGCGATTGACGAAGAGTCTGATTCTGCCAATCAGCGCATTTCCGCGATGTTAAGCAAGCCTTCCAAACTACTTGCTACCATACTGATTTGCAATAATGTCATCAATATTGGGATTGTGATTCTCTCTACCTTCGTGCTGGGAAAATGGTTTCAGTTCATCGCCGAAAATACCATGCTCCAGTTTTTGGTGGAAGTGGTGATTGTTACCGCACTTCTCTTGCTTTTTGGTGAAGTGGTACCGAAAATCTACGCTGCCTCCCATGCTTTGGGCATGGCACGCACCATGGCACTGAGCCTGAGTGTACTGAACAAAGTATTTAGTCCGTTGAGCAACGTTCTGGTAAGGAGCTCTGCCAAACTACGCCGGCGTTTTGCGCAGAACACCTCCGGAAACGAGGTGAGCTCAGATGAATTGGAACACGCTATTGAACTGACTTTGGATCGAGAAACCACACGCGATGAACAACGCATTCTGGAAGGCATCGTGAAATTCGGGAACATTGAAGTGCGTCAGATCATGCGGCCCCGTACCGAAACCGTGGCATTCGACATCAAGACATCCTATTCCGAACTCGTACGCGGAATGATAGAATCGGGGCACTCGCGTTTCCCCATTTATCGTGGCTCCTTCGACGATGTGGTAGGTACATTGGTCATCAAAGACCTTATTCCATACTCTGACCGCAACCAGTTTAAGTGGCAATCGCTTATCCGCACGCCTTTTGTCATTCCGGAAAACAAAAAACTGGACGATTTGCTGAAGGAGTTTCAGGAAAAGAAAGTTCATATGGCGATTGTGGTGGATGAATACGGCGGCACCTCTGGCATCGTAACCCTCGAAGATGTGATTGAGGAAATTGTGGGTGATATCACCGATGAGTTCGACGACGACGAAGTAACCTACAGCAAGCTAGACGATTTCAACTACGTTTTTGAAGGCCGCACACTGTTGGTTGACCTCTACCGTATTCTTGACCTGGACGAAGAACCTTTTGAAGCCAACAAAGGTGAAGCTGATACACTGGCAGGTTTTATCCTTGAGCAAGTGGGGAAAATTCCGCTGAAAAATGAGCGCATCCGTTTTCACGACTATATTTTTGTGATTGAAGCAGCCGACAAGCGCCGCATCAAACGAGTAAAAATCACCTTGCCGCAGGAAGAACCCGAGGAAGAATGAAAAACCTGATTTGCCTATTCGTTCTGCCATTGCTTCTGGCTTCATGTGCAGAAAACCCGGTACCGAAGCCCAAAGGGTATTTTCGTATTGACCTGCCCGAAAAAGATTACCGCCGTGTTTCGCCGGATTGCCCGTTTTCATTTGAAATCCCGGCCTATTCGCGCATCCAGATGCGTTCGGACCGACCGGAAACTTGCTGGTTTAATCTGGATTTTCCGAAAAACAAGGCACAGGTACACTTCACCTACAAACCCATTGAAAACAACCTGAAAACCATGCTCGACGAAAGTCACCACCTCTCTTACGAGCACCACGTGAAAGCCCAGGACATCAACACGCGTGTGGTTATGCGCGACACTTCCTGCGTTTTTGGTTTGGTCTATTACCTGGAAGGCGATGTGGCCTCGCCGGTTCAGTTCTACCTGACAGACAGCACGCAACATTTTTTGCGCGGCTCGCTCTATTTTAATGTGCGCATGAACAGTGACTCACTTCAACCGGTGATTTCGTACATCAGTGAAGACATTGACCACCTGATTTCAACACTGAGCTGGAGTTCCAATCGCTGCCAGTAAAGGTTATGTGGTTAATTCAGAAAGGCCTAGAAGGAACCAAAAGCCAGTCTGAACTGTAATTGCAAACGCCCCATGTAGGGATTGTCGTCGGGTTGACGCACCCTGTAGCGGCTTTTTTGCCAGGGCCAGCTAAAGTCTTCATTGTTGAAGAGCAGGTAGGATTCGCCCGCAAAAGGCGCGATGTACATGGCCGATAAACTGAAGCGCAAATTCCGTTTCGGCGCAAAACCCACACTCAGTATGGGCGAAGCGAAAAAGTTCTCCGTGAGGTAAGACATGGACGTGTTCTTGAAACCAATCTCCCGGTTGAGCACCGGATACTGCGCTGCCTCACCAATATCGGCCAGTTCTGCATTGAAAGTCTCCACACCTATAGCAGCCGCCAATCTAATCGTCCACCTGGCCGCAAAACCAATACTCTGGGTGAGCTGAAGCCCCAGTGTTTGCTGGTTGTACATTTTACTGAAAAGGCCACCGCTGTTCCATATCACGGAAAACCTACCGTTAAGGCGGAAGTTCATTTGGTAAGACACCCCGTGCAGGTATCCGTCCTGGGCGGGCAAGGTTCCCGATAGCTCTTCGGGCCAGTCGGGGTCGGTGCCGCTGTATATTCGCTCATCGCGCGTGTAGAACATTCCAAAGTAGCCCACCTCCGATGAAATTCTGCTCAACACACGCTCAAATTGCGTTGTAAGTCGCGCTCCCTGCACCACTAGCGTATCGCCCGAAGCGGTCCGGTTGTTCAGAATCACAAGGTCTGTAAGCCGGTCGTTAAATCCCACCCTGTCCATATGACTGATGGGTTCGTCGGTAATTTCAAAATCGTTGATGGCGTAGGTGTTCTCCAGAAAAAAACGACCGCCCCGCACCCCTGAGGCAAATGCCGTGTTGTAGTGAATGTATTTGAGGCGATACAGCCCATCGAATTTGGCGTATCCAGTTTGAAACGTCAAATAGCTCCGTCGCGAACCGAAAGAAATACCCTGCCCGAAGGAGTCAAAAGCGCGGCGCTGCACCTCCACATCCACTTCATAAATAGCCGTGTCGGTCATGTTGATGTAGATGAGGCCCTTGAGGTCATTGCCCGTAAAGCGAATGGGCTGAATAGGATGTCCGTCGAAACTCTGCATTTCAAGGCTTTCAAAAGAATAGTCCATCAGCCTTCTTTCGTTGAGCGGCCCTCGCCTGAGCTGCACCACGTCGAAGCGATGCACGTTATACGCTCCTGCCGAAATGCGCAAATTGGTGTGTACAAAATCGGGAAAGGTATCAACCGTTCCTTCAAGCACTGCCACATTGCCGTAATCACTTCTCCGGTGATAGCCCTGCTTGTCGGCCAAGGTGATTGCCCTGGCTTCATAGAGCGGCCGGGCATTGAGGGTGTCGCCAAAACCGCGTTCTACCACCTCACCGATAAGACGCTCGTTGTGCGTTGGGTGGTTTATCGGAATCCGGGCAATCAGCCGACGGAGAAGGTTGCGTTCATAATCCTCTGGCGTAACCACCACTTCAGCAAGTCCGTGTGCTGCGGGAGCAAGTAGAAAGGTATCGGTTTTTCCCGCGTAAACCGGAAAAGTGGATGATTCGTATCCCATGCTCGAAAAGCGCATCTCCACCGGGTTGGGCATACTGGCTTTTCGGCGAAAATAAAACCTGCCGGACGCGTTGGTGATGGTTCCCCTGCCCGGAGCTGCCGCTAAAACCACGTGGGCATAAGGCACCGGATGGCGCGACTCAGTGTCGAGCACAATACCCGTGTAGGTGCTTTGAGCCACGGTCTGCAAGGAAAACAAACTCAGCAGCGCAAGCGCGAACAGGCAGGCTACAACATATTTTAAGCCTGTGTTCATCACTTAAACCGAAAGCGAGGGTCTGGGAGTTTTGGTTTGCGCGAGAACATGGAGCCAAAGATAAAACAAGGCTCCCACCAGCATCAGCGCAGCCAGCAGATGAACCGGCTGGGCAAAGGCGGGAAAACCGGCGTAGTTCAAAATTACTCCCGCAAAAATCTCCACGCCGAGCAAGGCGACAATCACCACCACCCAATTGCGCGGAAGACCGGCCTCCATCATCTTTCTGAGCATCCAGATGTATGCGAGCAGAATGAGAATAGAAAAGCTCCGGTGAATGAGAAACACGGCATCCAGATTGGCAGTCACCTCATTGCGCAAACCATCAATGAGCAAGGCATCTACCTGTTCGCGTACGTTGGTACCGAGATATACCTGCGTGAGGGTGAGGAGCATCACCAGCGAAGTCAGTCCAATGAAACGCGAATCTTTGATTTGAAGCTCCAGTCTGCGCTTGCTTTTTCGGAAAAGCACCGCCACCACCAAGAGCAGCAAGGCAATGGCTCCGAACATGTGGTAGGTAATGCTGTGCGGTATGAGGTTGCCATCCACCACGAGTTTGCCAAGCCAGGCCACAAAGCCCAGAGCAAAAAGGGCACCCGCGCTGAGCAACCACGTAAACACATCGCTGCGAATGCGGATGGTGGCCAGCACAAAAAGCAACAAAACCGGAATCCCCGAAAGTGCGCCCAGCAGGCGATTGATGTACTCAATCCACGTGTGAACGGGGTTGAAAATGGTGTAGTCGTGCTTGTCGTACACGCGCCAGTTTTGCGGAGAAAAAACCTCCGTGGTGGTGAATTTCTCTTTGGCCACGAGCAATTCGTCGTCGCCCAGAATCATCTGGCCTTTGTTGTAGCTTGTGTTGGCCTTCCACATGAGCTGCTCCTCCTGGGTAGGTGGAATAAGGAACCCGAAACACTTGGGCCAGTCCGGACAGCCCATTCCGGAGCCGGTCATCCGCACCACCGAGCCCGCAAGAATCACAAGATATACCATGATTAAGGCCCAACGCGAAGCAAACAACATCCACCTGTCCATACGGTTACATTTTTGAGGGCGGGATTAACGGTACAAGCCGCGGTTGTCGCGCACCCAGTTGTTGAGTTCGGTGATTATTTTTTCGGGTGATTTTTCTTTTCTCAACCTGCGCTCCAGACGCGTTGCCGAACGGTCGTCCCATTGGGCAAACAACTCAACATTCCGATAGGTTTCGCGATAAATCTCCCAGCGCTCAACAAAAGTATCCCAGTCAGGAGCGTTGTGCAATTCATCGCGCATGTGGGGCCAAAGCACGTCCCTCATCTGGTGGTAGAACCGCTTTTTAAGCCTCACCTCCACATCGCGCTCGCCGGTGTAGGGGTTATATAGGTAATCGGTGTAGGCCCTTTTCATGCGAATGGGGATGCTGTCGAAAGCGTTCCAATGCGGCTCCCAGGCCAGCAGAGAATCCATCTTGACCACCACGGCGGCGCCCACTTCCATGGCTTGTTCGTACACGTCGGTGCGCGAAAAAAACTGAAGCTCTGACTCAAGGTGCTCCTTCACCCAGCGCTTGGCTACAATGCTTCCCGTTTCACCCGTGTGTTGATAGGCTTCCTGCAATTCCTGCTGGTGTTGCGTGAGTTCGTCCGAAAGCTCCAAAAGTGCAGCCTCGCGCGTCATGTCGCGATAACCTCTATCAATGGTGGCCAAATACACCGGAAGTTGACGTGACAAATCGCGCGCAAAACGCGCAAAGGCGTGGTACAGGTCAATGGAATCTACGCTGAAGGCAGCCACGGGCAACACCACGGGGGGCACATCGTGAAGCTGGGCCTCTACAAGCGTGGGATTATTGAGCCGCTCCAATAGTTTCACCATGGACGAATCGTAGCGATTCACGTAGATAAAGTCGTGCGCGTTGCTGAGCTCGAGCAAGGAATCGAGCGTGGTAAGTCTGCTGAGTGAACCCTCCGCGTAGCTGATGGCGAGGTCAAGACTGGGCGTTCGGCCACGGTTAATCATGAGGTTGCGGTAATCGAGACGTTTGGCAATCTGGTCTTGCATGAATTGAGACAAGCTGTCGGTTTCAACAAGTGCTTTTTGCTCGCTCTTGTTGCGCGGATAGCTCAGCCTCTTAAACATGGGCCCTTTGCGACCCGGCTCAAAGTGAAATTCCGGATGGTTCCAGCCTGCAATCGAAGCCCAGCGTCGGTATCTGTCAAACATCAATTCGGGAAAACCTCCCTGACCGTCGTTGCTGAAATCGTCTTCGCCAATGGCAAAACGCGGATGTTCCGAACCGGAGTCAAGGGCTTGTAGTAGTTCTGAAACATGCTCGTTGGCATGGCTTTCCGATTCTTTTCCACGCACAATTTTCCTGTTGGTCAGCAAGCCGTTGCGGTAGGTACGTTCTTCAGTGATGGCCTGCTTTTCGCCCGGAAGATGATAGGAATATTCCCATTTTCCCTCTGCGTAGCCCTCTTCGTTGCATTGTCCTTTGAGCGAAAAGGCGCTGTTGTCCAACTTGTCGTTCACACGAAAACGACCGGCCGTTTTTCCGGCCTTGAAGGTGCACTCTATGCTCAATCCGTCTTTTTGCTGTGCTGATTTGTGCAGTGAGTCGAGCGTGAACAACCACTTTCCATCGGGATAACCTTTCGAGAAAGCACCCTTCCAAGCTTTTACGTAGCCGCTCAGCTCAAACTCAGGTTGGATGCCGCTTCCGGGGTGGATGTCGTAGTGCCAATGTCCTTCGTTCCACTCCCATTCCCCTTCCGGCAGATGGTTTTTTACCTTTCCTTTTACGCTGTAGGTAACAAGGCTGTCGTTGCTCAAATCCCGCCATCGCAGTTCATAAGGACCATTGGCGGGAAGGAGACTATCGGGTAGTGCACCCCGAAACTGAATCTCGCCCTTCAACCCCTTTCCGTCGCGAAATGTTTTCATTTCCTGAGCCACGGCGGGAAGCGTCATTCCGGCAATCAACACAAATACTAATCCCCATCTCATCATTCGCTTCGTCTGAACATAGTGGGCATAAGGTCGTCCATATTGTAGGATATACCCACCTGTAAGTTATGGTTCACATTGCCCGAAGTTGCTCCGGGAATGCTGATATACTGATGCAAGTACCCCACCTGGAAGTTGAATTTCGGACTGAACTGATAGCCGAAAGCGAGGTAAAATCTGTTTCTGTCGAAAACTTCACCGGCCACCTGTTTGCCGAAATTAACAAAAAGCTCATTGTAGCTGGCAAAGAAGAAGTGGCGCAAGTGGGGCGAGATGGTGTAAAACGGAACAATGGCCTGCAACCTATAGCGCACGCGGTTCTCGAATTTGGAATTGCGGGTATCGAGGTTGTCAATAAAACGCTGTTCAAGTCTGTAGCGGTGTTCCAAAAACAGATTTCGAGAGCGCTGCCGCATAATGAGCTGCTGCCACGAGCGGTGTTCGCGCACGGTAAAACCCTCCACGTTCTCGCGCGAGGGCGTGGTGTAGATAAAGGCATATCCGGCCGTGGCCATGGTGGCAGGATTGAGGTACACGTTGAGGCCCACCCTTGCCAGCGACTGCTCTACGGTTTCGCGAAGCAGGTAATTGCGCAACTGAAGTTCGGTGTGAAGACCTATTCTATCGGAGAGCTTGTTATCGCCAAAGTACATCAACCACTGACCGTAGGGGTCGGGGCGAACCTGGTTTTGCGCCGACAAGGTATGAGGAGCCACAAAAAAAAGGCTGCCAACCAGCAGCGAAAACAGGGCAAATGCACGTGAAAAAATGCAGGTCATTGAAAGCGTAAGCAGGTTTTGACAAAGGTAGCCATTCGGCTACGATTAGTCTCCGCAAACTGTGTGCCTGTAGTCACCTTTCTCCCAAAAATACATAAGGCCGGACAACTGTCCGGCCCTATGTAAACCAACTTACACTACTCCACCGCTTCTTGCGAAGCAGCATCTTAAATGCTTTGTGAATGTAAAACGCCCTTAGGCAGGAAAGGTTTTGGAGTAGAGCAAATTTTCTGCACTTTCCTCAACAAAAAGAAATAACAATCAGAATTCGTGCGCTTTGCAAAATTAACGCAGCACCGTATTCAGCACATCCAGGAGGTTGGGAATGGTGATACTGCGGGTTTCTATGCTCCTGTCGGCACCCGAAGTTTTGCCCTCGGTGGATGTTCCTTCATCCTGTGAGGCGCTTTCGCCGGCAGGGATGTGGCGCTCAAGGCTAATGGCGCTTACAGAGTAATGACCTTTGCGAAGATTGTTCACCGCGTCGGCCAAATGCTCAGAACCGAGTTTGGACTCATCGAACTCCACCACGGCAAAGTTCACATCGCGGTCTCCCTCGTAGTTGATTTCGGTGATGATAACGCCGTCCAGTCCGTTCAGGGCTTTTTTGATAGCGCTTCCACAGGCCATTTCACAGCCCATACCTTCGATGGAGAGGTGGGCCAAAGATTTTGCCGGGCCATCGGTACGCACTTCGCGCACAACTGTTTCAATGGCGGTTTCGGTTTGATGTTGTTGACTTTGCTCGCAAGACAGTGCCAGCAGTGCAAAGAATAAAAGGCCGTATTGTAAGTTTTTCATCGCTCGGGAGATTGTGTGATACGAGAGCAACAAAAGTAAAACTTTTCTGTTCTTTGAGCGCCGAAAAAAAGGTTTTTTGGCATTCATTTTCAAGCCTTGAACCGAATTCTGAATAGCCGCCATCTCGCGTGGATACTTCTTATTGTGCTGGCTCTTACCTGGGGCAGTTCGTTTATCCTCATGAAAAAGGCCATGTTCAACGCGGATATGAGCAGGCGGATGAGCAGCGAGCAAGTGGCCGCCTTGCGATTGGTGATTGCCAGCGCAGTGTTTCTACCCTTTATACTGCGAAACCTTCGTGCGACGCTTCGCAAACACTGGCTTTGGTTACTGTTGGTGGGACTGCTCGGCAACGGAATTCCTGCTTTTCTTTTCACATCGGCGCAAACCGTGCTGGACAGCGGCGTAACGGGAATCCTCAACGCGCTCACCCCTTTGTTTACACTGCTTATTGCCATGGTGGTTTTCCGTTTGCGCTACCACGCGGTAAACTACCTGGGCATTTTGCTGGCGCTGGCCGGAGCTGTGATGTTAATATCGGGCCATATTGAGGGGGTGGCCGGTGCGCCCGCATGGGCATACGTGCTGGTGGTGGTGGCCACCGTGTTTTACGCCATGAGCGTGAACATCATCCGCAACAAACTGGCCGAGGTTGACTCTCTTCCCCTTGCCGGAATTGCCTTGCTTTTTGTTGGTCCCCTGGCCTTGGTTTATCTGGCAGCCACCGGTTTTTTTGGCGCCCTGATTCACGAACCTCAGCTAAGAGCGGGCGTGCCCTTTGTGGCCGTGCTGGCCGTGTTTGGCACCTCGGTTTCGCTCATTCTCTTCAACCACCTGATTAAAATCAGCAATGCCCTGTTTGCTTCGTCGGTTACCTACATGATGCCCCTGGTTGCCATTCTTTGGGGCGTGGTTGACGGCGAGCGCATCACCCTGACAGATATCTTGTTCTCGAGCGTGATTATTGCCGGCGTGTACCTGGTGAATTGGAAGAAGCGGGTGCGGGGGGTGTGATGTTTAACCGTAAAACCACTGCTTACGATTATGCAGCGTTTCCTGCCATGGGCTTAATATTGTTGAACTCTTGCTCTTTTTGATTTTGCTCTTCTTCAAGGTCATAATCATCTTGAAGGCCCAACCAAAACTTGGCGCTGGTTCCAAAAAACTTAGCAAGGCGAATGGCTGTGTCAGCAGTAATTCTGCGGTTCCCCTTTATAATTTCGGAAATGCGGGTTTGAGGGAGAAAAGTTTCCTTGGCCAAACGGTATGCAGAAATCTCCATCGGAACCAAGAATTCTTCGTGTAGGATTTCACCCGGGTGAATATTTTTCAGCTTTGACATATCTGTTTCATTTATGATAGTCTACTATTCTTACTTCGTATGCATCATTACTGATCCATTTAAAGATGATTCGCCATTGGTTGTTAATCCGTATGCTATGGTATTCCTCGAGATCACCCTTCAATTTTTCAAGTCGGTTGGCGGGGGGAATGCGAAGATCGTTCACATCCTGAGCATTGTTGAGCATTCTCAATTTTCGACGCGCAACATCTTGAATCTCGTTTGGCAATTTTTTCGACCGAGAACCAGTCCAGATTTTTTCGGATTCTTTATCACCAAACCCCTTGATCATTAATTCTGCTTTACGTTACTAACGTCAAAGGTAAGTATTTATTCTTTCACAGACAAGAATTTCGGTTCATGTCCCAGGCCAGTTCTTAGAATTTCCAGATAGAAGGCATCAAATAATGAAGCGTGATGTTCTTGTTGTAAGATACTTCTTTCCTGTTTCTCGTTCAAGAGGTGTGGAGGCGTTGATAAGTTAAGCAGGATTATATTTTTTGTGACATTCAATCTCTTAGCGCTACTAGAGACCCGACTCATGTCGGGATTGCGCCCCTTACCAGCCCGCCGTAGGCTGGGCGGTTAAGCCTTTAAACCGCCTGTCATGCCGCAGGCAGGCAATTCGGACGTTCGTCGGATTCAAATGGCAATTGCTGCTAAAACATTCGAAAGGGTTTGCTTCGTCGAATTTCATTTCGTACGATAATGGGGTTGCCCGGAAAATAATGAGTGTAAGCAGCGCTTACAGGATTAAACACCGCCGAAGCAGAGCTTCGTGGGTGCGGGGGCTAATCAACAGGACTTTCATTATCGAACAGCTCCTGTAGTTTCTTTTGCAGTAGCGTTTTGTCGGGAAGTTGGGTTTTATACTCTGATATCATTGTTGGAGAGAGGCTTCTGCTTAAGGCATACTCAACAACTTCACTGTCTTTGTCCTTGCACAAAAGAACGCCAATGCTCGGGTTTTCATTCGGTTTTTTGACGTCTCTGTCCAGCGCCTCCAGATAAAAGTTTAGCTGTCCCAAGTGTTCAGGCTTAAACTTATCTCCTTTCAGC
>SKUL01000182.1 GCA_007129985.1 Flavobacteriales bacterium | reverse complement strand
TCCATAAAATCGCTGTATTTCTGCTTTGTCCTCTTCGGTTCCATATTCAAACACCCTTCTGATTACAGCTTTGTATTCCTTAACCCAATCAATACTTTCAAAGCGTGTGTCCCAAAACAAGGACTTTCTTAGCTCCGGTTTACTTTGTTGTTTCAATTTTTCGGTATGAATGTCATAGTATGCCTGAAGCAGGGTGAAAGTACCTTCCTCCAAACCAAGTTTATCCTCAATTCTTAATGCCAAATCCACAGGCAGCTTTCTTTTGCCTTTGGTAATCGCGTTTAAGGTTTGTGGATAGCAGGAAATTTCCCGGGCAAAGGTTCGTTGCCTGATAGACCTCTTGTCCAGCTCCCGCCTCAGTAAGATGCCGGGGTGAATCCCTCTGTATTTTTTCAAGTGAACATTCATAGTACAAAAGTAAACATTTTTGTTTACATTTTACCCCAATCAAGCTTATCACCAGGGCAAACGCATTTAATACTGATTATGCTTGATGAGCATGAAATGAGATTCTGAATTTGAAGTATCCCTTGCGCCCATCGCGCCTTCTTTGCGTTCCGACTCATGGCGGAATTGCGGTTTAAAGACTTAACCGCAAGGAGCGCAATAGAGACTCAAGGAGCGCTAAGAGATTGAATGTCACGTAAAGATATGATACTGGTTAACGTAACAACGACTCCACTCCTCTTGAACGAGAAACTGGAAAGAAGTATCTCACAACAAAGACATCACACTTCAACAAATTGATGGCTGCCGTATGAAAATTCTAAATGCGTTTGCCCTGAGCTTATCACGCACACATGTGTAGAAACCTGTATTCGTGCCGGGTGCTTATCCGCTCATTAGCGAGCACGGTAAAAGCTCCGTACATCCTCCGTAAACTGCTTCAATTCAGGCTCCAGTGTGTACATCATATGACCGCCTTTGTAATAGGTCATTTGGATGTTGTTGCGGTACTTCTCATTCAGAAACATGTGATTCAACGTGTATTCGGTTGCGAAATACGGCGTGGCAAGGTCATAATAGCCGTTGCAAATCAACACCTTGAGGTACGGGTTTTTGTGAATGGACTTCCGCAGGGTTTCTGAATTGTCGAGGAAACGGTTTTGCGCGGGACCGTAATTCCACGGATGCACATTTCCGGTGAGGATTTCATACACCATATCGTCGTTGGGGTAGTTCAGCACGCGCTTCAGGTGGTCGTTGATGGCCATGGTATAAGGGCCATACACGGATAAGTGGTAGCTGGGGTCGAAATCGTAGGTATCTCCCCCGGCTTTTTTGTCAATACCCTTCACGGAGCCATCAAAACGTCCCACAGTGAAACCCTCATCGCGAAGCAACTCTTTGCTAAACAGTGGTGTGTTGATTCGGTAATGATGGTCGTGCACAAACTCCGGCCGCAAACCTGTGAAATCTGAAATTCTGCCCGCCAGCAATTCTTTTTCGGAATCGGTGAGCATGTCTCCTTTCATCAACATGCTGTTGTATTCACCAATCGCAAAGTCCTCGGCAGATTGAAGAAACTGCTTGAAATCAGGGTAACGCTGTTTGTCAATCTTACCGTGGTGATAGGCCGTGGCCGCAAAGGCCGGCAAAAACAAGGCATACGGAAGGTCATTTCCGCTGGTGAAATACAGCGTTTGAAAATTCATCACTGCCGAAATCAGCACAAGTCCGTTGAGCATCATTCCGTGGCGGTCTTGCAAATACCCCGAAAGACCGGCCGCACGGGTCGTTCCATAGCTTTCGCCCGCAAGGTATTTGGGTGAGTTCCAACGCGCGTTTCGCGTCACATAACGGTGAATAAAGTCACCCACGCTTCGCAGGTCCTCCTCGTAGCCGGTGAACTCTTTTTTGTCGGTATCACCTGCCGGGCGACTCAAACCTGTTTCCACGGGGTCAATAAACACCAAATCGGTCACGTTGAGCCATGAATACTCGTTGTCAACCACTTGGTAGGGCGGCGCGGGAGCCAGACCCTCGTCGGTCATGACCACTCTTCGCGGACCGAGCGCCCCCATGTGCAGCCAAACCGAACTGGATCCGGGGCCTCCATTGAAAGAAAAGGTAATGGGCCTGTCCGCAGGGTTTTTCACGCCATCGCGGGTGTAGGCAATGTAGAAAATGCGTGCCTTCTCCTCCCCTTTTGCATCAAGCATCAACAAATGACCTGCCGTAGCTGTGTAGTTGATGCGCTCACCTTCCAGCGTAATGGAGTGCTTGGTCACCACAGGATCGGGAAAAGTGAAAGTGCTTTTGCTTGATTTGTCGGCTTTTTCACTTTGTGCAAAAGCCTGAATAGAAATCAGTGCCAGAAAAAGGAGGGGGAGCAATCGTGCCATGTTACGGGGTTTGTTTGATGGTTTCCGGCCCGAATTTACGACTTTTGAGGCTGTTCATTCTAACGACAGCACACCATGATTTTTGAGTTCGAAGGATTTCGCCCCGTGGTTCACCCCTCCTCTTTTGTTCACCCACTGGCCGCGGTAACGGGCAATGTGATAATCGGTAAAAACGTGTACATCGGTCCGGGGGCTGCCATCCGTGGAGATTGGGGGCAGATTACCATTGAAGACGGATGCAACGTGCAGGAGAATTGCACCATTCATATGTTTCCGGGTGTGGAGGTCGTTTTGCACGAGGGTGCGCACGTTGGTCACGGAGCCATTGTTCACGGGGCCACCATCGGTAAAAACTGTCTGGTGGGCATGAACGCGGTGATTATGGACGAAGTGGTGATTGGAGATGAATGTATCATTGGTGCGCTCGCACTCATTACGGCCAATACCGAAATTCCGCCGAGAAGTGTGGTGGTGGGAAATCCTGCCAAAGTGGTGAAGCCTGTTACCGATGATATGCTGGCGTGGAAATCAGAAGGAACGCGTCTCTACCAGCAGTTACCCGCGCATTGCCACCAACACTTGCGCGAATGCGAACCGCTTACAGAACCGGAACCCAACCGGCCCACTCAGGCCCGCGTGTACGATATCTGGAAGAACCGGGAAAAAGGCGATTAAGCTATTTTGTGTGAATCCACTTGCGGCGAGCGCTTTCGCCGTTTTCACCGTAGGCGCTTACAATGTACATTCCTGCCGGCCATGAAGAGGCATCAACCTGAATAATGGATTGCCGGCCAACAGCTTCGTGCAAAAACAACCTTCCTGACAGGTCGCTCACAGTTAGGTATTGCAATGCCTGATTCGGGTCTGAGGACACCTGAAAAAATCCGGAAGAAGGATTGGGATAAATGCTGAATTCAAGCGGTGATTCTTCCGTTACGTTTGTCACCAAACATTCATACAGGTCAAAGTCGTGACTCACGAAGCCGGGTTCAAGAACACCACCCGACGCCCCGATGGCGAAGAAATCTCCGTAGTGAAGGTTGTAGGTGAAGCCCACTCCTTCCATGTCATCTACGTTGAGCTCAAGCGTGTAACCACAGCCTTGCTCCAAACAAAACGACACTTGCTCCTGGGTGTTCTCTCCGTTAAAAACCATTGTGCCCGTCTCCAGTTCCATTCCGTTTTGGGAGAGCGTCCATTCAATATCAACGAAGAGGGGTGCTCCACCGGCGCGCGAGGCTGAAAACACGAGGGGCACACAATCCACCTCCTCCCACAGCAAAAATGGACCGGGAAAAGCGCATTCAAAACCCTCAAAAAACAAGCTCCAGAGCTGTAGCTCACCGGGTACCGGAGTATTGGGAAGAATATTCATATCCATGATTTCCAAGGTGTGCACCTGATCGGTTGCCATACCGAAGAAGAAAACCTCTTCGAGGGCGATGGTGGCTTCGTTCTCATCGGCAATCAGAAACCCGGGATGGGTGATGAAATTGTCGAAATCGGTGTACTCCGCGCGAACCAGAATCTGATTCATGTTGAAGGGATTGATTTCCATGCGGGTAATACTGAGCGAGTCACAGTTACCCATTTGACCCATGGCCGGTTGATTCATCAGCAAGGCTGTAAAAATGAGTATGAGCAAGTTGGTTTTCATGGCAGATGGCATAAGAGGCTTAAATTTACGCTGTAATCACCCGTTTCAACGAAATGAATCGAAAAAAGTTAGTGGTTTTAACAGGAGCAGGCATGAGCGCGGAGAGTGGCGTGGCTACTTTTCGGGGAGCGGGCGGCTTGTGGGAAGGCTATCGCATTGAGGAAGTGGCATCTCCCGAAGGCTGGATGAAACAACCCGTAGTGGTGCTGGATTTTTACAACCAACGCCGCAAGCAGATCATGGAAGTAGAGCCCAATGAGGGGCATAGAATCCTCGCTCGGCTTGAAAATGACTTTGACGTTCAGATTATCACCCAAAACATTGACAACCTGCATGAGCGGGCAGGCTCCACCAAGGTGCTTCACCTGCACGGCGAGATTATGAAAGCGCGCAGCACCGGCGATCCTTCGCTCGTGTATGAGCTTGACCATTGGAAGATTGAAATGGGCCAATGCTGCGAAAAGGGTTTTCAATTGCGACCCCATATTGTGTGGTTTGGTGAAATGGTACCCATGATTGAACCTGCTGCCGATTTGGTTTCAGAGGCTGATGTGGTGGCTATTGTGGGAACCTCCATGGTGGTTTATCCCGCCGCAGGTCTTGTGCATTACGCTCCGGATAAGGCCGCCATCTATTGTATTGACCCGAACATCCCCCACCTGCCCCACCGAAATCCGCCGATTGTAACCATCGCTGCCGGGGCTTCTGAAGGACTTTCGGAATTGAGCCGCTTACTCACTGAAAAATAAAAGCCCCCGCGATGGCGGAGGCTTTCGGAGTAGTGCAATTGCTCTAAAACACTTAATGCAACAGCACTTTTTGGCTTATCACTTCATTTTGGCTCTGCGCGCGAACAATGTACAGTCCGGCATAATTCACCGGCAGTTGAAAGAAGTACTCCCCGGGAGCCAGGCTCTCGCGAGAAAGAATGTGTTTTCCGGTGAGGTCAAACACATCAAAGCGCTCAATCAACTGCTGATTGTAAACTCGTAAAGAGAAGTTGGGGCGCGGCTCAACAAGAATCTGGTTTTTATTGACTTCTTCAATGCTGGTTGGAAGACATTCGCCCGGTGTCCAGCTTGTTACTCCACCGAAATAAAAAGCGTAACAATCATTGCTGTAGGTCTCTCCGTCGCAGCCGCAAACAGGGTCCCAAATGTCGAGACACATCATATCGGGGTCAATTTGATCGGGGTTGATGCAATCAACTACCAGACAAGCCTCGCACTCTTCGGTTGTATCGTAAAAAGCCGCAGAGTAATCCACATTGTCGAGCTCCCAGCCACATCCTGAAACCGGCTGACACATCCCGGAAACCACCGCGTGACCAAGAAACATATCGCAAAGACCGAAGTCAAGCCCTTCTAGATCGGTACATGGCTCGGCCGGCTCGGCGGGCTCTCCCGGGCACTCGCCTTCCGTCCAACTGGTTACGCCACCGTAAAAGAATGCATAGCACTCGTTGTCGTAGGTAACATCGTCGCAGCCGCATACGGGGTCGTAGATTTCAATACAAACAGCCTCAGGGTCTATCTGATCGGGATTGATACAATCACTTTGCAGGCAGGCCTGACAATCGGCCAGGTCATCATAGAAAAACTCCGAGTAATTCACACCATCCGAAGCAATGGTGCCACAACCCGAAATGGCAATGCATTCGTTGTTGATAAGCGCTACTCCTATTACGGCAGCGCACATTCCGAAGTCGAGTTCCGGGTTGAGTTCGGGGCAGTCGCCGGGTGAAACGGTTGGACATTCACCGTCTGTCCAGGATGTGACGCCACCAAAGTTCACGGCATAACACTCGTTTGAATAGGTCATTCCGTCGCATCCGCACACGGGTTGAAAGATGTCAAAACAAATGGCATCGGGGTCAATGAGCGATGGATCAATACAGTCGTCCTGTGCTGTGAGCAGCAGTGTTGGGAAGATGATCAAAGAAGTAAAAAGTCGTTTCATGGCAAAAAGAAAAAGGGTTCACAATATTGACTGTGAACCCTCACTTCGGTTGCCCGAAAAACGTTATGAAATCAGTTTGCTTTGATAAACCTTCCGTGCAGCACTGTATCGTTTCCTGATACCTGAATCAGATAGGTTCCGGAGGCCCAGTGTTGGATATCAATAATCACCTGCTCCGACTGACCGTTGTACGGAATGGGCTCGCTGATCATGCGTCCGTCCGGCGTGAACACACGCAAGGCTTCGGTCTGGAATCCGGCAGGCAGCACCACTGTAACACGGTCTCTGGAAGGAACAGGGAAAATATGGAGGTTTTGATCTGCAGTAATTTCTCCAACGCTGGTGGGAATTACTTCAAACGGATCAGATATTTCCGTGCATCCATTTCCGGTTTCAATTTGCACCGTATAGGTTCCCTCTCCAATGATGTCAATCACAGGACTGTTTGAATCAGGAATGGGTTCACCGTTGAGGAACCATTGGTAGGTAACGCCTCCCACAGGGTCAATTCCGAGCTGATCAGAATCCACGGCCTCAATTTCGGGTTGGCTGATATTGGTCATGGTTACAGTGATAGACTGCGACGATGTGCTGCAATCTTCCCCGCTGAACACCTGAACGCTGTACACACTGGGTTGACTTATCTCAATCACCGCGCCTGTGTGGCCGTTGTTCCAAAGATAGTCTGTCCATCCGCCGGGAGCTGCAATTTGAATGGTCTCGCCCGGACAAATCTGCAATGGTCCTCCGTTGAATTGACCAAGTGTTGCAAGCGCATTACCGGCGTTGATTTGTGCATTGAGCCATGCACCGGTTTCAGCGGTCACCATGGCGGTAGGAATGGTCACGTTGGGCCCTTGAGCGCCTCCACCCATTTCCATCAATTCGCCGGGTACGTTGTTCACAATGATTACCCCTGCTGCACCGGCCTGCTGAGCGCTGAATGCTTTGGCTCCAAATTCGCAGCCTCCGCGATAGATTACAGCGATGTTACCACTCAATGCAGCTCCGTTTACAGCATTTTCGCAAAGTAAACTGTCAGCAGCGGTGCCGTCACGCGCGATTACCAGATTGGAAGTAACACTTACGCTGTTGAGGTTGGGCGATCCCCAGCCCGCGCCCACTCCCTGGTAGGTGTAATGACCTTGAACTTCTTGAGGGTCGAGAACTGCAAAAGTGGTTTGATTTTGACTCACCAAGGATGGCACCGGAGGTTGAGGCAAGATGATTACGTCAATTTCTACCTGCGACGAGCAACCGGC
>SKUL01000248.1 GCA_007129985.1 Flavobacteriales bacterium | reverse complement strand
CTTCCGAATCCAAACCAGGCCTTGGCACCATTCACTTCCCGGCCAAAAATCAATACAAGTACCAGCAGCAGCATCACCACGCCGTACATCAGCCATGCGGTGCGTCTCATAAAAGAGCCCTCAACCAGAAGAATGATTTGCGCAATAATCAGCGAGGAAACAATCCAGATAAACTGCTTGCCGTATTCCTGTGAAGTATCGAACATGCTGGGGTGCTCGGGCTGCAGTCCGGCGGCGTAGATATTGAGCCAGCCGATAAGCAGCAATGCCAGAAACAGCGCTACAGTTATCCAGTCAATCTCGGCCCATATGTTTTTCTGCGCGCGCAAATCAGTCAGTCAGGAGGTTTGCATCCAGCATTCGCTGCTCAATGTGAGGCCTCGAAATGCTGTCGGTGAGGTATTTTTCTATCATCAGGCTGGTAATGGGAGCCGCCCATGTGCTGCCGAATCCAACGTTTTCCACGTACACCGCCATGGCAATCTGTGGGTCGTCCTTGGGTGCAAAAGCAATGAAAATGGAGTGGTCCTTACCGTGTGGGTTTTGGGCAGTACCCGTTTTTCCGCACATCTCAATATCTCCAAACTTGGCTCCGCGGCCGGTTCCGCGCTCAATGACCTGGTACATCCCCTGGATGGTTTCTTCGTACCATTTCGGGTCTATGCCGGTGTGGTTTTTCACGGTGTACGTTGAATCAGTCAGGGGTTCGCCATCAATGGCTTTGATAACGTGGGGGGCGTAAAACCAGCCGCGGTTGGCAATTACGGCGCACATATTGGCCATTTGCAAGGGAGTAACTCCCAGCTCGCCCTGCCCGATGGCCAGAGAGATAATGGTGTGGGGTTTCCAGCGATGTTGTCCGTAGTACCGGTCGTAATAGGTTGATGGCGGAACAAAACCGCTCACCTCACTGGTGATGTCCACGCCCAACTTACGGCCCAATCCGAAGTTCATTACGTAGTCGCGCCAATGATTGTAACCCGTTTCGGCGTTGGGATATTTGTCAATAATGCCCTTAAAAACATTGCAATAGTATGCGTTGCACGACGTTTCAATGCTGTAGTGAAAACCCGTATGCGAATTGTGTGCGTGGCAGCCCAACCTGCGGCTTCCGTAGTAGTAGCCCATGTTGCAGGTGTAGTAACTGCGTGTGGTGATGGTTTCTTCCTCCAGTCCAATCAAAGCGTTGACCAACTTAAAAGTAGAGCCCGGGGGATATTGCGCCATCACCGCTCTGTTGAACAGCGGATTGAGGGTGTCCTTGGCCAGTTTCTGGTAGTTGGCGCTTCGCACGCGACCTACCAGCAGATTGGGATTGTAGGAGGGATTGGTCACCATGGCGAGTATCTCTCCTGTGGCAGGTTCGATGGCCACAATACTTCCGCGCTTGTTTTTCAGAAGAGCCTCGCCGTATTTCTGTAGTTCGAGGTCAATGGAGGCTGTAAGGTCCTTGCCGGCGTAGGCCATGGTGTCATATCGTCCCTCCTTGTAACTGCCCTGCACGCGATTGTGCACATCCACCACCACCAGTTTGGAACCGCGCTTTCCGCGCAGCGCCTTTTCGTAGATGTTTTCCACGCCGTTGGCTCCGATGTAATCGCCCGGACGGTAGTAGGGGTCTTTCTCGATATTCGCGCGACTGGCCTCGCTCACATAACCCAGAAGGTGCGCGGCAATGCTGTCGGGGTAGCTGCGCAGCGTTCGCGATTGGCTGTAAAATCCGCCAAAATGATGCATCTGCTCGGCAATGCGGGCGTACTGGTCGGCGGGAATTTGCTTTTCAAAAATAGACGGCTTGTACGACGAGAATTTCCTTGCGGCGGACATCTTCTCGATGAATTGCTCAAGCGTTACATCCACCACTTTGCAAAAGAGAGCAGTGTCGAGGTTGCGCACATCTTTCGGAATCACCATCAAGTCGTACACGGCGGTATTGCCCACCATAAGCTTTCCGTTGCGGTCAAAAATGAGTCCGCGTGCGGGATAGATGGTGATTTTGCGCTCAGAAATATTGGCTGCCTTCGCCTTCCATTGCTCATCAACCACCTGAATAAAAAACAAGCGCACAATGAAAACCAGCGCCACCACCACTATTATGGTCCCGATTACGTATTTGCGGTCGCTGAAGTCCATCCTTTACAAACGCCTTTTGAAGAAGAAAAGGTATTGCACCAACACGCAAAGCATCAGGGTAAAGATTGCGCTGCCAAAAGCCCGTGCAAATGTGTGGAAGAAGGAGCTAAACCTGAACACCTCAAGAAAGAACAACCAGAGGTGATGTACCAGAATGAGAATTCCCGCGTACGACACAAACCATTGCAAACCCAGGGCATCAATGCGCGGTCGGATGCCTATTTCGTAGCCATCGCGCGGAGCAAAAAGTGCCAGGATACGGGCTCTCAATATGCCCAGCACCAAGCAGGCTGATGTGTGCATGCCGAGCGTGTCGAGAAACAAATCTACCGATGCCCCGGTGAAAAAGCAGGCGATGAGCACCACCCAAACAGGAGCTTCAATGGGAAGCATCAAAATACCCAATACGTAGAGCATGGGCTGAACCTGTCCGTTCCAAAGTCCAATAGAATTGAGAATCAATCCCTGAAAGAGAATCAGAACCAGTAAACGCAATATGTTTTGCACCACTACGGCCATCTGCTACGGGGTTTGTTCAAGGTCGAGTTGTTCTTGTCTCAAAGCGTTTTGTATCACATACACGTGATTCATGTTTCGGTATGGCTGGGCCAGTTTCATGCGTATCTGATGAAAGTTGCTGCCCGGAATATCCTCTACTTCGTCAACGGTTCCAATCAGCAATCCGGGTGGGAAAATAGCCGATGCACCGCGCGTCACAATGCTGTCGCCAACCTGCACATCCGCGTGTTTGGCCATGTCTTCCACAAAAGCGTAGCCGGGGTCTTTGCCGTCCCAACGCACAAGGCCAAAATGATTGCCGCGTTTGGTTTGGACGCTCAGTTCAAACGATACGTTGATAATCGGAATGACCGTAGCGAAATGGCGCGACGCATTGCGTACTATTCCCACAACGCCTTGCTCGGTTACAACGCCCATATTGGGGTTGATTCCATCGAGTTTTCCCCTGTTTAGGGTGAGGTAGTTTTTTTGCTTGGTGATGCTTGAGTTGATTACCTGCGCCGGAACGTAGCGGTATTGAATAAGCATCAGGGTGTCGTCCACAATCATGTACTCGTTGTCCACGCGGCGATAGGAGTTTCGCTGGCGGTTGAGTAGAATCTGGTTTTGCCTTGCGAGTTCCTGGTTGTCTTGCCTGAGCTGAAAATACTCGCGCATGCTGCTCCGTGTTTGTTGCATCCCCGCCACGTAATCGCGGGCTACCGTATGCGCCACCGTTCCGTGGTACACGTTGGCCGAAAAAAGCAAGTAAAGAGCGAGAACCTGAAGCGTTAAAAACAGGAAGAAATCTTTGTAACGCAGGATGAACTGTATCAGGTTGCGCATCGAGTCACGGCCTTGCTTTCAGGGTTGTGTTAATCACGTATCAGGAACTGGAAACGGTCAATGTTTTTGAGGGCGATACCTGTACCGCGCGCCACCGCTCTCAGCGGGTCTTCGGCAATGTGCACAGGAAGTTTTGTTTTGAGCGAGATGCGTTTGTCCAGGCCGCGCAGCAGCGAACCACCTCCCGCGAGGTAAATACCCGTGCGGTAGATATCGGCCGAAAGCTCGGGTGGTGTCATCTCGAGCGCACTGTGGATGGCCTCCTCAATTTTAGAGATGCTCTTGTCCAACGCGTGTGCTACTTCCGAGTAGGAGACGTGAATTTCCTTGGGAATTCCGGTCATGAGGTCGCGACCGCGCACGGCAAAATCCTCCGGCGGATCATCCAGCTCGGTAAGGGCAGAGCCTACTTCAATTTTGATTTGCTCTGCGGTGCGCTCACCAATCAGAATGTTGTGCTGACGGCGCATGTATTCTTCAATGTCTTGCGTAAACTCGTCGCCGGCTACGCGAATATTTTTGTCGCACACAATTCCGCCAAGGGCAATTACGGCAATTTCGGAGGTTCCCCCGCCGATGTCAATAATCATGTTACCCACGGGCTCTTCTACGTCAATTCCGATACCGATGGCAGCGGCCATGGGCTCATGGATGAGGTACACCTCTTTGGCTCCGGCGTGCTCGGCAGAGTCGCGAACGGCGCGTTTCTCAACCTCGGTAATGCCCGACGGGATGCAAATCACCATGCGCAACGACGGGGTGAAGAGCTGCCTTCCGGGTTTAATCATCTTTATCATTCCGCGAATCATGGCTTCTGCCGCCTGAAAATCAGCAATTACACCGTCCTTCAGCGGGCGAATGGTCTTGATGTTCTCGTGGGTTTTACCGTGCATTTGCTGTGCCTGCCGTCCGATGGCAATAACCTTTTCGGTGGCGCGGTCTTTTGCCACGATGGAGGGCTCATCCACCACAACTTTGTCGTTGTAGATGATGAGTGTGTTGGCGGTTCCGAGGTCGATGGCGATTTCCTGGGTAAAGAAATTGAATAGGCCCATGTGTTGCTGGATTGTGAAGTTCCTAAGGTAGGGTTTTAATACGATAGAATTGACTTGGGGTTCACGCTTTTTTCACCGTGCATTGTCAGTGTTTAAAATGGCGTACTCCTGTCATGACCATGGCCATGTTGTGCGCGTCGCAAAAGGCTATTGAAAGTTCGTCTTTGATGCTTCCACCGGGTTGAACAACAGCGCTTATGCCTGCTTCGTGTGCGATTTCCACACAGTCCGGAAAAGGGAAGAAAGCATCCGAGGCCATCACGGCACCTTGCAGGTCAAAATCAAAGCTCCTTGCCTTGTGGATGGCCTGCCGTAGTGCATCCACGCGCGAAGTTTGCCCGGTTCCGCTGGCCAGTAACTGCCCGTTTTTCGCTAAAACAATGGTGTTGCTCTTGGTGTGCTTGGCAATTTTGTTGGCAAATGCCAGGTCTTGTTGTTCGCGGGCATCGGGGGCTTTTTGGGTTTTCAGCTCAAAAGAATCCACGCCTTCCATGGATGCATCGCGGTCTTGCACCAATACGCCGTTGAGGGCAGAGCGAAACTGCTTTTCGGGCAGGGTAAAGAGTTTTTGGCGAAGCAGAATACGGTTCTTTTTGCTCTCCAGTAAAGACTGTGCCTCGGGGGCAAAGTCCGGAGCAATCACCACTTCGCAAAACAGGTCGTTTACAAGCTCAGCGGTGGCCATGTCAATGGGACGGTTGGCAATAAGAATTCCTCCAAAGGCCGAAACGGGGTCGGCAGCGAGGGCGGCTTTGTAGGCTTCACTCAGGCTGCTGCGTGTGGCCAATCCACAGGCGTTGTTGTGCTTCAGGATGGCAAAGGTGGGCTCGTCGTGGGTGAATTCCAGCATCAGCGATACAGCCGCATCCACATCAAGCAGGTTGTTGTAGCTCAGTTGTTTTCCGTGGAGCTGGTCAAACATCGCGTTGAGGTCGCCAAAAAAGGCACCTTGCTGGTGGGGGTTCTCGCCGTAACGCAAAGTATGGCCGTTGGCGCTTTGGTAGCTGAAACTGTCACCGGAGTCATTGCCCAGATAGGCGGCAATGGCTGTATCGTATCCCGACGAAACCCGAAAGGCGTGCGTGGCAAACTCAGCGCGCGTAGCATCGGGCACCGAGCCGTTGTTTGCTTTGAGGCAGTCCACAAGGGGTTGGTACTTTTCTTTGGAAGCCACAATCGTAGTGTCGGCGTAGTTTTTGGCCGTGGCGCGGATAAGCGCAATGCCGCCAATGTCAATTTTTTCGATGATGTCCTCGTGCGACTTTCCCGCTGCCACAGTGTCTTCAAAAGGGTAGAGGTCCACCACCACAAGGTCTATGCTCTGCAGTTCGTACTGCTTCATTTGCTCTTGGTCGCCGGAGTCGTTTCGGCGATTCAATATCCCACCGAAAACTTTGGGGTGCAACGTTTTTACCCTCCCGCCCAAAATAGATGGATAGCCCGTAAGCTGCTCCACCGGTGTTACAGGAACACCCAGTTTTTCGATAAAGGTTTGCGTGCCGCCCGTACTGATGATTTCCACGTTCATGTCGTGAAGCGTTTGCACAAGGGGTTCGAGGCCGGTTTTGTCAAATACGGAAATGAGAGCAGTGCTAATCTTTTTCAAGGAAATATGGGGGGGTTTGAGGGGTGTTGAACAAGGGTGCAATTTTACGAAGATTAAGGGTAGGTTAAGGCCTGATTTCGGGCTTATTTGGCTCCTGTTGAAAAGTAAGCGAAAATGTTCAAATCCATACACAGGCGCCGGATGCCGCTCATACTTTTTGCAGCATCGGTGGCCAAAAGGGTCTTACCTTTGTTTTGTTCATTGTCTGCGTGAAGTACATTGCAATTTATATCAGGCTTTTTGCTGAAAGCGTGCAGTTTGCACTCAGCGCACTTGTGGTAAACAGGCTGCGAACCGTGCTGTCTCTGCTCGGAATCACCATCGGTATTTTTGCCATCATCTCGGTTTTTACGCTGGTGGATACCCTCGAAAACGACATTCGCGCAAGTATTGAAGACCTTGGGGACAACGTGGTGATGGTGCAAAAATGGCCATACGCCCCTGAGGAGGGCGACGAAGAATACGCGTGGTGGAAGTACTGGCGTCGGCCCGAGCCAAAAATGTCGGAGGCAGCCAAGCTCGCCGACCGCATGGTGCTGGCCAGCAACGTGGCGTGGCAGGCCAATATCAACCGCACCTTTGAACGCGGCAGCAGCTTTGTGGAGAACGTGGAAGTAGCGATGGTTACGCATCCTTTTGACCAGGTAATCAATCTGAAAATTGAGCAGGGGCGCTACTTTACCGAAATGGAATCGGCCTCCGGAAGGAATATCGTGATTCTCGGTGCCGAAGTGGCCGATAAGCTTTTTCCGGATGGAAATGCGATGGACCGCGATGTAAAAATTGGTGGTGCTAAGGCGCGGGTGATTGGGGTGTTTGAGCGTGAGGGCGAGAATATTCTCGGCTCGGGCTTCGACAATGCAGCACTGATACCGTCGCGATTCGGCAAAACCATGGTGGATAGCGAAGCCTTAAATGGTTCGCAGTTGCTGGTAAAGGCCCGCGAAGGGGTGAGCAATGCCCAATTGCGCGACGAGCTTACGGGGGTGCTCCGCAGTATTCGGCGTCAGCGCCCCACCGAAGAAAAAAGCTTTGCTGTGATTGAGCCCGATTTGCTGAGCGGACTGATAGACGAGCTGATAGGATTTATCAACGGCATCG
>SKUL01000165.1 GCA_007129985.1 Flavobacteriales bacterium | reverse complement strand
GGCTTCAGCAGAAACTCTTCGTTTTCGGCCGGAGTTTGGATGGGTTGAAAAGAGTCTTCACCGTATTTAGCGTAGTGCCCTGATGTTACATATAGATTCTTACTTCCGATATGCGGAGAAATCACCTGGTCGTATCCGGCTTTGCGCTGTGCTTTTTTCAAAAAGTTTTCGAGTCGCTCACGCAGTGCGGCACCTTTTGGTAGCCAAAGCGGAAGGCCCTGACCTACATTCTGTGAGAATGCAAACAGCTCAAGCTCTTTGCCTAGTTTCCGGTGGTCGCGCTTTTTGGCTTCTTCCAACATGTGGAGGTACTCGTCTAACTCCTGCTTTTTTGGGAAAGTGATGCCGTAAATGCGGGTGAGTTGTTTGTTTTTTTCGTCTCCACGCCAGTAAGCACCGGCAATGTTGAGCAGCCTGATGGCTTTGATATGCCCCGTATCAGGAATGTGCGGACCGCGACACAAATCGGTGAAATTGCCTTGTGTGTAGAAGGTAATCTCCCCGTCGTTCAGGTCTTCCAGCATTTCAAGTTTATAGGGGTCGCCTTTTTCGCGGTAGTAGGCAATCGCATCGTCTTTGGAAATCTCCTGACGTTGATAGCTGTTCTTTTCCTTCGCCAGTTCAGCCATTTTTTTCTCAATGGCGGGAAAATCTTTTTCTGAGATACTGTGCTCGCCCAGGTCAAGGTCGTAGTAAAAACCGTTCTCTACCGGAGGGCCAATGGCGAATTTAACTCCGGGGTAAAGTGCTTCAATGGCTTCGGCCATCAGGTGAGCCGATGAGTGCCAGAGTACTGCTCGCGATTCGTCGTCTCTCCATGTAAGAAGGCGCAGGGTAGCATTTTCCTTAATGGGGCGCGTGGCATCCCATACCTCCCCGTTTACTTCAGCAGCCAGTACGTTGCGTGCAAGACCTTCGCTGATGCTCATCGCGACGTCCATAGCAGTAACGCCGCTGTCAAATTTTTTGATTGCTCCGTCGGGAAGGGTTATCTCTATCATCATCCTGATTTTAGGCGTGCAAATTTAGGGAAAGCAAAGAAGCCGCGCACGGCCGAATTATACTATCGTCGGAAAACCTCTATTTCCTTTTTGATTTTTACCAAATCTGTGAATTTGCCGTTGAACTTGGTTGCCCTTACTATATGGTTGTCTATCCAGTGGTAGTTTCCGCCACGGGGCTTGTTCATCAAAAGTCCATGGTAGCGAAAGCCCTCTTGCTTGAGCCAGGTTTCGGTTACCAGACGGTTTTCTTCGGTTCTGGAAGTGAAGAAAGTAATGATGTGACCTTCTTCGTACCATTGATTAATGATTTCGAGGGCGTCGGGAAAAGGTGTACATGTTTCCATTCTTTCGGGCTCCTCGTTGGGAACATCCTCCGTAATGGTTCCGTCAATATCAATGAGGTAGTTCTTGATGTCACTCTGAAGAACCGGACTTATTGCGCGGCCATGGTCGTCGGTAGCGCTTTGTAAATGGTGATGTTGATCTTCGCTCATGATGATGGAAAAGTGATGAGCCACAAAGTTACAATCACTGCGGGGAGCTGTGCTTCTTTTCAGGAGAGCTTATTAACAACCCTGATAAGCGGTAAAACACAAGTACAGCCGAAATCAACGCAAGGCCGGGAAATACAGAAAGCCACCACCATTCAGGATTGGAGCGCGAAGAGGCGAGTAGGGTTCCCCACGACACGGTGTTGGCGGATGAAATACCAATAAAAGACAGGAATGATTCAGCAACGATAGCCGCTCCCACAGCAAAACCGATGGTTGTAAGCGCCGATCGCCATGCATTGGGTGCAATATGCCGAATCACTACTTTCCAGGGGCTGACTCCAAGTGCGCTCGCGGCGTCAACGTAAGCCTCGTTACGCACAGATATAACGGAAGCCCTCATAAGACGGGCAATTTCGGGCCACATCAGCAAGCCCAAAATTACGGAGAGCCCCACAACCGAAACATTTCTCCAAACAGCAATCAAAGCAATTAAAATGAAATAGGCGGGTAGGGCCGTAACAAGGTGAATAACCCAAAGAACCAAGGTGTCGGGATTGAGCAAAACACACCAGTTTTTTATGGGGGTTTTTAAAAGCCGTTGATTGACTCGCGGGAGCAAATACGTGAGTGTGAGCATCGGAATGAAAACGAGCACGGCCGCCAAGTTCTCAATAGTCCAAGATACCCATGCCGAGTGAACAAGAACTATGGCAATCATCAGCCAAATGAACAATGTCAAAAAATGAATTCTCAAGGTTCTGTTATGCCAGTAGCCACCCACAGCCCCGAGTAGTATGCCTATCACTACAGCAAGTGCAACGGCAATCAGTGCAATCACGAGCGATGTTCTGCTGCCATGTATCACTTGCGCAAGTACATCTCGCCCCAACTCGTCGGTACCCAGCCAATGGCGCGTATTTTCAAGGCCCGGAATTCCGGCTTTTGAAAACGGTGGTACAGCAACACGATGCAAGTCCATGTCGTGAGGTGAAAATGGAATAGGAGGCTTGACCATCCATCGCACATCTTCGTTTTGTGCCAATGTGGTCATCCGCATAGAGTAGTCAGCATCGCCTTTGATTGCGGGATAATGAAGCGCACCGTTGAGGTTAAGTACTAATGGACGATTGCCCGCCAGAATGGGAGCCAGCAGGGCAACGGTAAACAGAACAAGTCCTGCAATGAGCAAGGTTTTGGAACGGGTAAATATGGCCGGAGTGAATTTCATTTCGTGGTCATTTCTCTCGTCCGCGGGTCTATATAATGGAGTAGCAGATCCGAAACTACGGTTCCAATCAAAGTTGTGAGCGCCGCAATCAGGATAATGGCCATCACCACAGGATAGTCACGCATGTGAAAGGATTGAAAAGCCAGATTGCCCATTCCGTTAATAGAGAAAATCAGTTCAATAGCAACTGCTCCGGAGAGCGACGCAGGAATCAATCCGCCCAGCCAACCAATGGCCGGAATAAGGGCTCGCGGTGCAACGTGGTTCGTCATCAGTTGCTTGTCTGAAAGCCCGCGCGCTTTTGCGCCCAGATAGCCTTTGCTTTGCATCACGGCTTGTGCTTCTTTTCTTGTTTGTATGGCCAAAAAAGCAGCTCCTGCCGCGGTCCAACAGGTAACAGGCAGAATAAGGTGATAAATGATGATTAGTTGCCGGCTTAACCACGACGTGTTTTCTGGAATATCCATGAGTTTGTATGCCACCGGAAACCAGTTGAGAAAATCCGGACTACACAGAAATGTCAGCATAAGGGTTCCCAACCAGTAGCTTGGAATGGAATACAAAACCAGAAGCAGGTGCAGCCAGAAACGAGCCTTGCCGGGTGAAGCAATCCGTGCAAGTCTTAAGCCCCCAGGTACTGCAACCAGAAACATAAGCATCCACGCCGCAATGGCTAATATTAAGGTTTGCGAAAAAGCACTGGCAACAATAGGTGCTACGGGTTGATTGTCGCGGTATGAACGTCCAAAATCCCCCCGAATCAAACCTCCCTCACCACTGTCTCCAAATAGCCATCGGTGAAACTGATTGTTGAGGCCGTGCCATTGAAAAGCAGGGATAAGACTTTTCCAACCTTGTTGATTTTCATTGAGCTTCGCTGCGATACGAGCCGCCTGCATCACCAGCGCGGCGTTCTCTGCGTTCTGACATGCTTCGGTCAATAGCCTGTATCTTCTGAGTATTTCCTCTGTTTCGCTTTGAAGAAGAATTTCGGAGGCGATGCGCTGCACCATGGCTGGTTCGCTTTCAGCCAAACGAAATCGCAATACAATGTGTGCGTTGTACCAATCAAGTACTGTGCTTGAATCGCCTCGTCTGATACACAAAGACTGCAGAGCTTTGCGCCTGCCAGGGTGGGCGATGCTCCTCAACTTATCGGGAACAGTAATAGGTTGAACGCTCAGATAGAAAGGTGCGCGGTTCAGGCCTAGCTCAACACGTGTGGATTGATAGGCTGCTGTTTCATAGATGCTTTCGTGAGTGGAAACGGCATCAGGGATGAGGTTCAATCGAGCCAGTACAGGGTCACCGGGTGAGAGTTGTATCAACACAAAACCCAACAAACAGACCGAAAGCAAACCGGGAAACCAGTACAGTAGTCGCTTCAAGGTTCGCCATGCCATAAAGGATAGTTCTATTGGGCGGGCTTCAGGCTACCCGCGAAATAGCCGGGTGGAATAGCCATTGGAGCAAAACCTGAAAACCTTCTGGAAACAAATATTTTAGACTGGTTGGTTGACAGAAAAATATTGGGTACGTCACGGTGTAAAACTTCCTGAAGCTTTTTCCAGTTTTCTTGATATTGTTGTTGGTTTTGGGCTTGGGCAATGGCTTCAATAAGTGAGTCGGCAACGGTACTACTGTAACAGTTAAAATTGTAACCGTTTTCAATGGCGCTGCTGTGGTAAACGGGTGTGGGATCAGTCGGAGCGTGTTCGTCAGTCCATGAGAAAAACGCGAGTTCAAAGTCGCCGGCCATAAGACGCTCAATAAATACCAACCATTCGTCGTTTCGCACTTCTATTTTAACACCGGCTGCTCTGGCCCAGTCTTGCAACATCATACCTGCGTTTCGGCGACCTTCATGTCCTGTGTGATAGAGGTATTCAAGAACCAGATTGGTTTTTACGCCGTCAATCATTTTATCGCGAATGCCGTCACCATCGCTATCTGTCCATCCAGCATCTTCAAGCAATCGCGATGCTATTTCCGCATCGAAAGGATAAGGTTTGATTCCGTCGTGGTAGCCCGGCTTGGTATTGTGGAGTGGTCCGGTTACTTCCGTGCCACTCCCTTTTTGGACTACCTTGATATAGGTTTGAACATCAAATAAGTGAGCCAATGCTTTACGGACTTTTACATCTGCAAGAATTGGTTTGCAGCCATTCATGAGTATGATGTTGGTTGAAAGTTCAGGTGTGCTGGCGAGTTTGAAGGATTTTAGAAAGATGTCGTTGTCCTGTAAATCGTAATAGTCCTGAGACCGTAGAATTGGCCCAACATCAATTTGATCATTCTTAGCGGCCTTGATGATTGCTGTAGGTTCAGCGATGATAAAGTACTTTATTTCAATAGGATAATTTTGAAAGTAACAAAGTGTTTTTTCGGTCTTTTTGCCCCACCAGTTTTCTTTTCGGGTGAGAAGCAAAGATTGCCCACTTGTCCAACTTGTTAGTTGATAAGGTCCTGAGCCATGCACAAAGTCAGGATCTCTTGAAAACTTATTGTCGTTGAAAGTTTCTGCAAATAGTTGCCAATTTTCGGGTAAATCTTCATTGCTGTTGTAATTGATTATATCGCTGAATGATACATTTTCTATCAACCCATCTGCATCGTAGAGATGAGCTGGCAGAATTCCCAGCTCGGCACCTGTAGCATAGGTTGTTCGCAGATTGTGTTCACACACAAAGTGAACCCGTTTTTCGTTGAGTGTATCCGCGTAAATTGACCGGATGCCTCGAAGAAAATCACGTTTTCCTTCTGCCCGCACTCCGGGCATCATGGTGGCTTTAAAAGTGAAGATGACATCGTCGGCTGTCACAGGTGTTTCATCAGTCCAAACGGCTTTGCTCTTGATATTGTACGTGATTCGGATCAGAGAGTCCTGGTATGGAGAAATGGTGGGAGGAGCTGAAGCGAGCACCGGAACAGGCTCATGGGTTGCGGGATCGGTTTGCATTAGCTTTTGAAATACCAGATCGTTGATGGATTGTGCATTGATAGTGCGGTACAAAACCGGATGTATGGCATCCGGATCTGATGTTATAGCAATTCTTGCACGCTCTGATTTGCCCGAAGTTTCGTAGGCCTCTTCACAGGCTGTAATAAACACTATTGGAATTAGAAGAGTGTAGAGAGAGATAGAGCGCATAAAGACCTTTTCGTTTGTGAGCAAAAATAAGAAAAGCCTGACAGCAGCTTTTTTCCCGCACACATTGGTTTGTGGTATTGGGGTATTTTATACTTTTGCGCCCACATTCATTTTAAGCATCGGTCGCGAACAGCGTTCGATATTTGAATTCAGCCCTAAGAATAGGAGAGGTGGGTGAGTGGCTGAAACCACATGTTTGCTAAACATGCATACTCGGAAACGGGTATCGGGGGTTCGAATCCCCCTCTCTCCGCAGCCAAATCCTGCACCCTGAGAAGGGTGCAGGATTTTTTGTTTCATCCCCGGCCAAACGCAGTTTGAGCCGGGGATGAGACAAAAAATCCTTGCCACTTTGGTGGCCGGATTTGTCTGCTGGTTCCCCTCTTTGGGATCGCCTTTAGGCAATCCCCAAACGCAGTTTGAGCCGGGGATGAGACAAAAAATCCTTGCCACTTTGGTGGCCGGATTTGTCTGCGAGGGATAATAGGACTGGCTTCAATCAAGAACGGCTAGACGAATATGGTTTTTACGTAGAAGACACTTGATAAACAGGAGTGTATATTTTTTCATGGCCCTATTGAAACCTTGGTCTTCCGGCTTCGTACCCCACAAGCAAAACTTAAAACCAAAACAAATTCAGGTTTGATAGTGGATAAATAATGAGGACTTAAATCTGTACGTTGCAGTTATTCTCCATTTTTGCCAAACTATGAACCACAAAAGCCATTCAAAATGAAGACAAATTGCCGCATTTTTTCATTTGGAATCTTAGCGTTTGGTGTTGTTCTGACTTCTTGCGAGTCTGAGCCGCAGACTAAAACCTATGATTACGAAAAAGCTGACAGCCTCGCTGTTGATTATGAGCGCGAGCTGCGCACCATCCGCAAAGACATTAAAGATGCCGGAAATCTCTATCTCGTGATGCATGAGATAGGTGTTCCATTTCAATCAGACCTTGTAGGTTCTGCTTCAAAGTATCAGGGAGCAACAGGTCGTAAAAAGCAGGCACTTTCTCTTGGTGCAGCCGGAGCGGATTTGAATTACCTCACAATGTTCGAGCAAGCAGATCAAACGCCTGCGTACGTGAAAGCAATTCTCAGCCTTGCGGATCAATTGGGAATTTCCAGTGCTTTTGATGAAGATTTGATGACCAAGATCACTGAAGTGGGTGATACCACCCTAACTTTCCAAAAGAAAAGTAGCCTTTTGAATGACGCCTACCGCCAGGCAGAGGATAATCTCTATTCAGAAGAACGAGCTCAAATAACTTGTCAGATTGTGGCCGGTGGTTGGTTGCAGAGCATGCACATTGCTGCCAATATTGGAGCAAACATTGAGTCCCAACGCGAAGTAGACACTGAAGTTTGGAACATGATTTTTGGTGC
>SKUL01000219.1 GCA_007129985.1 Flavobacteriales bacterium | reverse complement strand
GTAACAGGTGGAGCGGGATTTATTGGGTCGCACACCGCTGTGGCGCTCTCCGAGGTGGGCTACGAGCCGGTGGTTGTGGACAATTTCAGCAACTCAGAGCGCGCGGTGATGCAGGGCATCCTTAAGCTGGCTGCCACCGAGGTGCATTTGTTTGAGGCAGATTGCTGCGACGCGGAAGCCTTGCGTTCCGTTTTTCGCAAACACAAACCGGTGGGAGTGATTCACTTTGCAGCCTACAAAGCTGTGGGTGAGTCGGTGCAGAAACCAGTGATGTATTTTCAGAACAACATCGGCTCTATGACGGCCCTGCTGCAGGTGATGGCCGAATTCGGAGTGAAAGACCTCGTTTTCTCGTCATCGTGTACAGTGTATGGAGTGCCCGACTTACTGCCTGTAACCGAAAATGCGCCCGTAAAAGCGGCTATGTCGCCCTACGGCTATACCAAGCAAGTGTGCGAAGAGGCCGTTCGTTATGCGGCCGCGGCGGATGGAAAACTGCGTGCAACCTTGCTGCGCTATTTCAATCCCATTGGCGCGCATCCTTCCGGCGAAATTGGTGAGTTGCCGCTGGGTGTACCCAATAACCTCGTTCCCTTTATCACGCAAACGGCGGCGGGCATGCGCAAGGCACTCAGCATTTTTGGCCGTGATTACGATACGCCAGACGGAACCTGTATCCGCGACTACATACACGTAATGGATTTGGCTGAGGCGCACGTGCGCGCACTGGAGTGGCTTTCCAGGACCGACGAGGGCAGAGTGGAGGTCTTCAACATAGGAACCGGCAGGGGGCAAAGTGTGCAGGAGGTGGTAGATGTATTTGAGGAGGTGACGGGCGTAAATCTTCCCCGTGTAGATGCTCCCCGCAGACCTGGTGACGTGCCGGCCATTTTCGCCGATGCCTCCTACGCGGAAAAGGAACTCAACTGGCGCGCTACCCGAACCATGGCCGAAGCCCTTCGCGATGCATGGAATTGGCAGCAGCGGATTAAAGACAGGAATGGTTGAAGTTGGGAGACTCCCGGGGTGTTAGAAAGTCAGCCCTACGTTGAGGTTGATGATGTGAATCAGCTCTGTTCTGTTAGAATTTACCTAAGACAACTGAGGCCCTGATGGCGTTTTTATTTTACCCTGAAAGTTATGGACACGGCAGAATGGGTTGATGGAGCTCATAAGGCAACCACTTCTCACCCCCACTTCCAAAACAACCGAACTTTCTAATTTAGCGCGCTCAAAACCCATGGCCATGTCGCACACGAAACGCGTACTCACAGGAATTCAAAGCACAGGCGTGCCGCATCTTGGCAATGTGCTGGGAGCCATGCTGCCCGCTATTGAAATGAGCAATCGTCCTGGAGTGGAAGCCTATCTCTTTATCGCAGACCTGCATTCGCTCACCACCATCCGCGATACCGCAACCCTCCGCAACAACACCCTTGCGGTTGCTGCTGCATGGCTGGCTCTTGGCTTCGACACCAACAAAAACGTGCTTTACCGCCAAAGCGATGTGACCCTCGTAACAGAGCTCACCTGGTACCTCAACTGCATGGCGCCATACCCAATGCTGGCAAACGCGCACTCGTTTAAAGACCGTCAAAACAGATTGGCTGAGGTTAACGGAGGTTTGTTTACCTACCCCGTGCTGATGGCGGCAGATATCCTGCTGTACGATGCACACGAGGTGCCGGTGGGTAAAGACCAGAAGCAACATCTTGAAATAACCCGCGATCTGGCCGGAGCCTTTAATCGGGCCTACGGCGAAAACACCCTTGTGGTGCCCAAATCGGTAATCAACGAGCAGGTGAAAGTAGTACCAGGCACGGACGGGCAAAAAATGAGCAAGTCCTACAACAATTTTCTGGGGATTTTTGCTCCGGAAAAGGAACTGAAAAAACAGGTAATGGGCATCATTACCGACTCCACTCCATTGGAGGAACCCAAAGACCCTGATAGCTGTAACGTGTTCAAGTTATACGAGTTGGTAGCTACGCAAGAACAAAAAGCCTCTCTTCGCGACCGCTATCAGCGAGGTGGACTGGGCTACGGACATGCCAAAAAAGAGCTGTTGGAACTGCTGCTAGAACAATTTCGTGAGCCCCGTGCTGCCTTTGACCAGTACATGACTGACACGGGCATGATAGAAGAAAAACTGGCAGAGGGAGCTGCCAAAGCCCGTAATACAGCAAAAAACACACTGAACCGGGTGCGCGAGGCACTCGGTTTCAGCGTGTAGTTGCATTACTTTAAAAGTACCAGGTTAATCTTCTGCAGCCTCTACATGCGCCCAGTTTTCACCGTTGCGTATGCGATTGAGCTGAGTGTGCGTGATGCCAAACATCCTGGCAATCATGCTGAGCTTCAGATGCTCATCCTGCAGTAACTTTTTGATACGGGCCACCTTGGTTTCGTTCAGCTTGTAGCCTTTTGCACGTCGCTTGCGCGGAATGGGCGACTTTTTGCGGTGCTCAAACAAGGCACGTCGGTTTACCAACTCAAGGTTTTCAAGCTTGTTGTTGTTGCGGTCGTAGTCCTTGTGAATCACAAAGTTGTGGTAGTGATCCTTGGGCTCAATCCACTCCTGGGCAACAAGCCTGTGAATGTAGCGGTTGCGCTGCCGTCCGTCAGGGTATTTGATTACCGCGTAAGGATAACCCGCTATGGTTCCCTGAACCATTACTCGCACTACGCCATCTTTTTCAAGTCGGCGCACGCGCCCCATGTTAGAGACTTCATAAATAGGAATGATCTCCTCGCCTTCCACGTGGTGGAGGCGTTTCCATTTTTCGCCCGGTAAACTTTCGGTCGGGCCTTTTTTGCGTCTAGCCATCAGTGTAAAATTATTTTGGTTTACTACTCGAGATGGGCTAAGATATACAAATTATTTTGAATACTTACGCTTAAAACGTTCAAAAAGCTCTTCCTGCCTGTTATTCAGCACAATAAATCTTCCGTCTATAAATGCATGTGTGAGCTGATTGCCTCTAACATCGAGTGCATCGCCATCAGACAAAAACAAAGTGGCTGATTTCCCGACTTCGAGAGAACCATAGCGATCAGCAATTCCCAGAATTTCTGCCAGGTCCAGACTCATGGCTTGCACCGCTTGTTCATACAACAATCCGTGAGCAACAGCCGTACCGCCGTTAAAGGGCGTATTACGCAGCAACATGCGCTCGTGGGGGCCGTGGTTACTCAACCCAAATGACACACCATTATCGCGCAATAGGGCGGGCAAGCGATAGGGCAGCTCAATGGGATCACCGGGAAGTTGAGGAAGCGCATGCACCCGCCCCAGCATCAATCCGCATTTGTGCTCCCGGAACATTTCTGGAATCAGATGCGCGTCGTAGCCGCCCACAATCACCATTTTAGTTATGTTGTGCTTTCGCGAAAAGTGAATGGCCGCCGCGATGTCTTTCACACGGTCAGCGTGGATGTACAGATTTTGTGAACCCTTGAGCACACCGCACATCGCCTGCAGCCTCAGGTTTAACTTGTCGCCCGGAGCCTCGCAATAGGCCTTGGCATCGGCAAAAAAGCGGTTGAGTTTTTCGAGCTCTTTCTCCGATTCTTTATTCGCTTCCAGCTTTCCGAAGTCGCCGTACCAGCCTGTTTTGCTCACCATTGAAGGCCAGTTGATATGCACGCCATCATCGGCACGCACCACGGCATCTTCCCAATTCCAGGCGTCGAGCTGCACCACCGATGAAGTTCCCATAATCCGTCCTCCGCGAGGCGTAATTTGCGCAAGTAGCACCCCGTTGCGAACCGTGGTGGGTATCACCACCGACTCGGGGTTGTAGGCAATCAGCGTCCGCACGTTGGGGTTGTATTCGCCCGTTTCGTTGTAATCGCGTGTGGCTCGCACCGCATCGATTTCGCTCACGCCCAAAGTAGTGTTGGCAGCGATAAATCCTGGGTAAAGGTGTTTTCCAGAGGCTTCTATCACCTCGTCGTACTTGTCGCGTGGGGCACGGTTGGCGGTTCCCACAAAGTCTATCACGCCATCCTTGAAGCCCACCGCGCTTTGCTCAATGGCCGTTCCGTTTCCGAGGTGGGCATGGGCTCCCAATATGAGCACACTGCCTTTTTGGGGAGGAGCGGGCTGAGCATGCAGGGCTATGCTTGTAATGGCCGCAATGGCCAATAAGTTAAATCTCTTCGTCCACATCATCGCAGTGATAGTCTTTGTCATTAGGATTGGGAGAGGGTTTTTTGCCGCTACTTTCGGATTTTGCATCCATCATTTTCAGCAGAATACGGGTTCTTTCCGCCTGATCGCGTTTTTCCATGGCGGCCAACTTGTCGCGGTCAAAGTAGCAGCGACCGTCAACGTAGGTCTTTTCAGCTTTGGCGTACATGCTGAGGGGGTGGTCGCTCCAGATAACAAAATCGGCGTGCTTGCCGGCTTTGAGGCTTCCTACGCGGTCTTCGAGGTGGAGCATGGTAGCAGGATTGAGGGTCACCATTTTCAGCGCTTCCTCTTCGCTTACACCACCGTACTTCACGGCCTTGGCGGCCTCGTGGTTGAGTCGTCGGGCCAGCTCGGCATCATCGCTGTTCATGGCCACCAGCACACCTTGTTCGTGCATGATAGCGGCGTTGTATGGAATGGCATCGTTCACTTCAAACTTATAGGTCCACCAATCAGAAAAGGTTGAGCCCGCTGCACCGTGCTTCAACATCTTGTCAGCCAGCTTGTAGCCTTCCAATACGTGGGTAAAAGTGTTCACTCTGAATCCGAGCGAATCGGCCACATGCATCAGCATATTGATTTCGCTTTGCACATAGCTGTGGCAGGAAATAAATCGCTCGGAGTGCAGAATTTCGGCGATGGCTTCTAGTTCCAGATCAGTGCGGATGCGGTGGTTCGGCTCCGGTTCCTTCCGGCGCAAAAGTCGAAATCCACGCCCTTGCTCCTGAACTGCGCCACTATGCTCTTCGCGATAGGACTTTGCACGAAGAAAATGGTCGTAAAAGACCTGCTCCACACCCATACGCGTTTGCGGATAACGGATGGTTTCGCGGTCGCCCCAGTTGCTTTGCTTTACGTTTTCGCCCAACGCGAATTTGATAAAGCCGGGGGCGTCCTCAAACGCGAGTCCGTCAGCGGGTTGACCCCAGCGCATTTTAATGATAGACGACTGGCCGCCGATGGGATTGGCAGACCCATGCAGTTGCTGAATGGTTGTAACACCTCCTGAGAGATGCCGGAAAATGTTGATGTCGTCCGGATTGATTACATCTCCTATGCGAACCTCTGCGCTGCTTGCCTTGGTGCCTTCGTTCACTCCCCGCGAAATGGCAATGTGCGAATGCTCGTCAATCAATCCGGGCGTAATGTGCTTGCCGCGGAGATTTACCGTGCGTATTTCAACATTTTTACCTCCGATTAGTACGGAAGGATCCAGTCGTTTACCTACCGCCACAACACTGCCATTATGAATGAGCATCTCACCGCTTTCAATCACACCTTCGTTGTCGCAAGTCCAGATGGTTGCTCCTTTGAGCCAGAGTGTTTCAGCCTTAGGAAGCGTATCAATACCCCAGGCGCGGTAGGGGTTTCGCATCGCGGCAAGTGAATCAAGCGACACAGGCTCTTTTCGCTTTCGCTCTGCAGGTTTGGCCAAGCGCTGACGAATGGCGGTCCACTCATACCAGGTGCCGTCGGGCAGGTGTGCTTTCCCTTCCCAAATGCGGCTTTCGGTGTGAATGTTTCCCGAAAAGCGAACGGTTTCGCTGTAGTGCTTATCCTTTGGGTTGAATGCCAGGCTTATCAGGTTTTGCTGCACCGAAAACGAAATCTTACTGTAAGTGGTGTCGTTGTCCTCAACCTTCATCAGCCGCGCCTCGGGGCTGTTGGGTTTTCCTTTCACCTCAATGGTGTAGAAGTGGTTGTCGAGATTCAGGTTGTACACGCCACGAACGTCCAGCGCCTCAAAATCGCGGTGCTGATGTCGCTCGCCAAGCACCCAGGTTTCGAGCAGTTCAGTGGTTTTCTCGAAAAGCGGCGCCGTCATCACTAGCAAATTTGCGCGGGAGCCCATGTTGAGCGTTCCCAACTCATTTTCCGCTCCCATCAATTGGGCGGGTACCGTCGTCAGGGCAGCCAGTGCAATCTCTTCGGGCAAACCGTGCTGCACGGTTTTCCTCAAGTTAGTGAAAAAATCTTCGGGCTTGTCGTTGCCGTGAGCCGTAAAGGCGAATTGCAGTCCGCGTTCGTGCAACAGGGCCGCGTTGGCAGGGGCTTTTTCCCAATGAAGGAGCTCCTGCAAAGACACCATCCGCGCATTGTACGGGTCCGATACGTCGTAGGCATCCGGGAAGTTCAACGGCACAATCAGCGGAAAGCCGGAGCGCAGGGTTTCGTCCATCCATTGGTACTCATCACCGGCAGATTTCACGATAAAGGTCATTCCCGTTTCATCGGCAATTTTCTTTACACGTGGAATGTCATTCTTCTCGGTGATGGCGAAAACCTGCGGGAGTGCGAGGTTTCGGTTCCAGGCTTCGAGAGAGGTGTTGCGCTCGAGTTTTGCACCGGAATCGGCATACCATCGCGCGTCGTAATGTGTTTGCCTTAGCAATGCGATAGCCCCCATGAGCGATGACGGGTAGCGCTGCGTGCTGCTGCCTTTGCGAAAGGAGAAGAACGACGCTGCCTCGGAGCGCATCAATTGCTTGTTGGCATTTCCGTCACCGGTAAATACCAACGCTCCCGTTCCGCGGGCAATACCGTCGTACCGGTGAGATAGCACAGCTCCAAACCCAAGTTTTCTGAGTTGACTGGCTTTTTTCTCGTCGGGCGAAAAATGTGCGGCAGCACCAAATTCCGGGTGAAGGGCGTCGTTCCAGGCGGTGGGGCGGTTGGCTTTTCGTTCGTATTGCGGACCGGAAGGACGGTTTTTTTTGGGCGCCTCGGGCACGCCATAATCAGCGTAGAGGTCAATAAATGCAGGGTAGATGTGCGTACCGCTCATGTCGGTAATACGGGCGCCTTCGGTGGGTTTAAAATCTGCTCCGGCATATTCAATCCGCTCGCCCCGAATCACAAGGGTTCCGCCTTCAATAACTTTGTCGGGGCTGATGTGGAGCGTGGCGTTTACAAGCACGTGTGGCATGTTGCGCTCATCGTGCGGGCCGTTTACGGGAAAGGTTACCTGTGCCAGAACAGGTGCTGAAAAAATCAAAAAGAACAGGGTGGCCCTGAGTTGTGTCATACTCGTGCGTTTGGCCAAAAATAGAACCTTTCGCGGGATGTCAGAGTGGGAGGGAAAAAACCAGCCGGGCGGAAACAAAAGCAATAAGCATAACCAAAACTCAATTGACCAGAACGGTCAATGAAGCGTAGAAT
>SKUL01000159.1 GCA_007129985.1 Flavobacteriales bacterium | reverse complement strand
CCAAAGTAAAGTTTCCCGATAACTTCCGCATGGTAATGACCGGCTTTGGAAGGGTGGGTATGGGAGCGCGTGAAATCATTGACCTCGTTCCGGTAGAGCAGGTGAGTCATCACGATTTTCTGGAACGTGATTTTGACCGCCCGGTTTTCACGCACATCAATGTAGAGAATTACAACATTCACCGCGACGGAAAGGACTTCAGCAGGGAGCATTTCTACACCTTCCCGGAAGAATACGTTTCCACTTTTCCACGGTATGCCCACCGCGCTCAGCTCTACATAGCCTGTCATTACTGGGGGGCAGGTTCTCCGTACATTTTCACCAGAGAAGACGCTAAACACCCCGATTTTGCCTTGCAGGTGGTTGGAGATATTTCCTGCGATATTGATGGGCCGGTGGCCAGTACCCTCAGACCATCAACCATTGCCGACCCGCACTATGGCTATCATCCTCAAACCGAAACCGAGGTGGATTTTATGCACCCTGAGGCCATTGGGGTGATGGCAATTGACAATCTTCCGTGTGAATTGCCCCGCGATGCCTCGCAGGACTTTGGAGGTGAACTGATGGAAAAGGTAATACCTTGCCTGATAGGCCACGACGACGACGGAATCATTGAGAGAGCCACCCAAACTACACTTCAGGGCGAATTGGCTCCGGCATATGCCTATCTGAAGGATTACGTGGCAGGAAAAGAGTAAACCCTAAGGATTTTTTAGCTGAGCAATAGCATCAACAGGGTCTTCTGCTCCGAACACGGCATTTCCGGCAACGAGCACATCTGCGCCCGCTTCAACTAGTTTTTTGGCGTTGCCAGCACCTACGCCACCGTCAATTTCAATTTTGGCTTTTGAGCCATTGCGGTCAATCAGCTTGCGCAACCGCTCAATTTTGCGGTAGGTATTCTCAATAAACTTCTGCCCCCCAAAGCCGGGGTTTACCGACATCAGACAAACCAGTTCAATTTCACCGATGATGTCCTCAAGGTCGTTGATGGCAGTGTGCGGATTTACAGCTACACCGGCGTGCATGTTCTCGGCCTTGATGGCCTGAATGGTTCGGTGCAGGTGTGTGCAGGCCTCAATGTGCACGGTGAGTACGTTGGCACCCGCTTCGGCAAAGCGCGTGATAAATGGGTCCGGGTTTACAATCATCAGGTGTACATCAAGCGGTTTGAGGGTGTGCCTGTTCACCGCTTCAATCACAGGAAGCCCGAAGCTGATGTTGGGAACAAAAACTCCGTCCATCACATCCATATGAAACCAATCCGCATCGCTTGAATTGACCATTTCAATGTCGGGCAGAAGGTTGGAAAAATCAGCGGAGAGCAGAGAAGGGGCTACGAGGTGTGACATGTTACAAGGGCTTGATTGCAGGGCAAAGTAACAAAAAAAGGAGGCCCGAAAGCCTCCTTCTGTTTTCACAGCAAAGGTAATGTGCGTTAACCAAGATATGCTCTGAGAACCTTGCTTCTTGCAGTATGTTTCAATCGTCGGATGGCTTTTTCCTTAATCTGCCGAACGCGCTCACGGGTAAGGTCAAAGCGCTCGCCAATTTCCTCCAATGTCATGGAGTGTGTGTTGTCAATTCCGAAGTAAAGACGGATAACATCGGCCTCGCGGGTGGTGAGCGTGTGAAGCGAACGTTCAATTTCTTTGCGGAGTGAGTCGGCCATGATGCGTGTTTCGGGCCCGGGTACATCATCATTGGTGAGGATGTCGTACATATTGCCCGAAGAGCTCTCATCGTTAGTGAGCGGGGCGTCCATACTCACATGGCGTCCGGAGTTGCGCAGGGTTTGCTTTACGTCTTCGAGCGACATTTCCAACACCTCGGCCAATTCCTCCATAGAAGGCGGACGCTCAAATTCCTGCTCCAGCTTTGAAAAGGCACGGTTTACCTTGTTGATGGAGCCGATTTTATTGAGCGGAAGTCTTACGATTCGCGCCTGCTCGGCCAATGCCTGAAGAATAGACTGACGAATCCACCAAACAGCGTAAGAGATGAACTTGAACCCCCTCGTTTCATCAAATCGCTGTGCGGCTTTTATCAACCCGAGGTTTCCCTCGTTGATAAGGTCGGGCAAAGTAAGGCCCTGATTCTGGTATTGCTTGGCCACCGAAACCACAAAGCGCAGGTTGGCCTTTGTGAGTCTCTCCAATGCTTCCTGGTCGCCGGTTTTAATCCTGCGCGCCAATTCTACCTCCTCTTCGGCCGAAATCAGGTCCACCCGACCAATTTCCTGCAGGTACTTATCGAGCGACGCTGTCTCCCGATTGGTAACCTGCTTCGATATTTTTAACTGTCTCATAGCTTTGTTTTCGAATGCGCTTTAATAAACGATGCGCACCGATTTAGGTTACACTTCAGTTGAGCACAGGTACAAAAAAAGCCCGCAGTGGTGCAGGCTTTTTGCTTATCGGTAGTGTTAACCGATTGATCGGTATTAGTTTGCTGATTCCGGTTTGGGTAGCAATACTTTTCTCGAAAGTTTGAATTTACCCGATTTCGGGTCTTTGCCGGTAACCTTGAATTTCACGAGCTCACCTTCTTTGATGGCATCTTCCACCCGGTCGAGGCGTTTCCACTCAATCTCCGAAATGTGCAGCAATCCATCCATGCCGGGAAGGATCTCCACAAAGGCTCCGTAAGGCATGATAGACTTTACTTTCCCTTCGTATTCTTCGCCTACTTCAACGGTAGGAGGAAAGGCAATTTGCTTCACCATTTTTTCTGCACGCTCAATGTCTTCTTTGTTCTGAGACATAATAGCTACGATTCCTACGCCGTCTTCCTCATCAATGGAAACAACCGTATTGGTTTCGGCTTGGATTTCCTGGATGATTTTTCCGCCGGGTCCGATAACAGGCCCGATGAATTCTTTGGGAATGGTGAAAGAAATGATGCGTGGAGTGTGGTCTTTATAGTCTGCACGTGGCTCAGAGATGGTTTTGAGCATTTCATTCAAAATGTGCTCTCTTCCGTCTTTGGCTTGAAGCAGGGCCGTTTTCAGGGTCTCAAAAGTGAGTCCGTCTACCTTGATGTCCATCTGGCATGCGGTAATACCCTGCGAAGTTCCAGTTACTTTAAAGTCCATATCCCCGAGGTGGTCTTCATCACCAAGGATATCAGAAAGGATGGCGATTTGGCCGGTTTCGGGCTTGGCAATCATACCCATGGCGATTCCTGAAACAGGACGCTTGATTTTAACACCACCGTCCATCAGGGCGAGTGTTCCTGCGCAAACGGTGGCCATGGATGACGAGCCGTTTGATTCAAGAATATCCGACACAATACGAATGGTGTAGGGGTTTTCTTCCTGCGGAGGTATAACCGGTTTCAATGCCCGCAATGCGAGGTTACCGTGACCGATTTCGCGACGGCTGGTAGAGCGGATTGGGCGCGCTTCACCGGTACTGAACGGCGGGAAGTTGTAGTGCAGCATAAAATCTGAGCTTCCTTCTACCAACGCACTGTCAATGGTTTGTTCGTCGCGGCTGGAGCCGAGTGTCAACGTGGTGAGCGATTGTGTTTCACCACGGGTAAAGATGGCTGAGCCGTGTGTCATGGGCAAGTAATCTACCTCGCACCAAATACCGCGAATGTCAGTGGTTTTGCGGCCATCAAGTCGGATACCTTCGTTAAGTACGGCATCGCGAACAGCTTCTTTTTCCACTTTCTTATAGTAAGTGCTGATGTACCAGCTTTTTTCTGCGAGTTCCTCTTCGGAGAATTTGCTCACGTACTGCTCTTTAACAGCTGAGAACAATTCTTTGCGGAGTGCTTTTGAAGCGTGGCCGCTTTTCGCGATGTCGTAGCATGCCTGGTAACAAGCTGCTTTCACATCTTCGTAAAGTGCCGCATCGGGCTCCGGTTCATGTTGGTACGTGCGCTTGGTGTGCGATTTAGGCACTGCCTGCCCGAGCTCAACAAGTGCCTTGCAGTGCTCTTTTACAGCTGCGTGGCCGATTTCGATGGCTTTGAGCATTTCGTCTTCGCTCACTTCCGACATTTCGCCTTCAACCATCATGATGTTGTCGAGTGTTCCGGCAATCACCATGTCCATATCGCAGTCCTTCATTTCGGTCGCGGTAGGGTTCACAACGTATTGGCCGTTGATGCGACCAACGCGAACCTCAGAAACGGGTCCGTTGAATGGAATGTCAGAAACAGCGAGGGCAGCAGATGCGGCAAGGCAAGCCATTGCATCGGGCACATGCTCGCGGTCACCCGAAATCAGGTTGATGATAACCTGCACTTCGGCGTGAAAATCATCAGGAAAAAGCGGACGCAATGCGCGATCCACCAATCGCATGGTTAATATCTCATCCTCCGATGGACGGGCTTCGCGTTTGAAGAAACCCCCGGGAAACTTTCCGGTTGCGGAGTATTTTTCGCGGTATTCTACAGTAAGCGGCAAAAAGTCAACGCCTTCGCGCGCTTCTTCTGCTGCTACTACGGTGGCCAGGAGCATGGTGTTTCCCATTCGGACTACAACGGCTCCGTCGGCTTGCTTGGCAAGTTTGCCAGTTTCAATGGTAATGGCCTTTCCATCACCGAGGTCAATTGTTTTTGTTACCAATTCGTAATTCATCTTCTTCTGGTTGTTAATTAATTCTTCTTCTTTCTTCTTGCATTTACATGTTCAGGGGTGGCATAAACAGGAAAAGGCAACCACCGAAGCAGTTGCCTTTCCGTTCGTTTCATGAAGTATGTACGTAATCAGGACAATCCTTACTTTCGGATGCCAAGATCCTTGATAAGGATACGGTACTTCTCAATGTCATTAGCTTTCAGGTAATCCAGCAAACGTCGACGCTTACCAACCAAACGTACCAACGATCGCTCGGTGTTGAAATCCTTGCGGTTGTTTTTCAGGTGCTCGGTAAGGTGCTGAATGCGGTAAGTGAACAGGGCAATCTGCCCCTCAGTGCTTCCGGTGTCAGTCTCCGACTGTCCGTACTGCTTAAAAATCTCTTTTTTCTTTTCGGTAGTTAAATACATGCCAATATTGTTGAAATGATTCTTATGTATTTGGGGCGGCAAAGATACGCCTATTTTTGGCAAAACCAATTATGACTGATATTTTAACATGGTCAGCACATTGGCCAGGTTGTCTTTGAGTTTGCGGCGATCAACGATGTAATCCAAAAAGCCGTGTTCTTTCACAAATTCAGCGGTTTGGAAATCCTCAGGTAGGTCACGGCCAATGGTTTCGCGCACTACACGCGGACCGGCAAACCCAATGAGAGCGCCCGGCTCTGCAATGTTCAGGTCGCCCAACATGGCAAACGATGCAGTTACACCACCCGTGGTGGGGTCAGTGAGGATGGAAATAAATGGTAGTTTGGCATTGGCCAGTTGAGTGAGCTTGGCCGAGGTTTTGGCCATTTGCATCAACGAGAATCCAGCTTCCATCATTCGCGCTCCACCGGATTTGGAGATGATAATTAATGGTATTTTTTTCTTGAGGCAGTGGTCAATAGCTCTGGATATTTTTTCTCCCACCACCGAACCCATCGAGCCACCGATAAAGCGGAAATCCATCGCAGCAACCATTACTTCGTCACCGTGAATGAGCCCGTAAGCTGTACGAATGGCATCTTTGAGGCCGGTTTTCTCCTGGGTTTGAGTAATCCTATCGGTGTACTTCTTGGTGTCTTCAAAATTCAACGGGTCGCCGGAGGAAAGATTTTTATTGACTTCCACGTATTTGTGTTCATCAAACAGAAGGTAGAAATATTCCTCGGAACCGATTTTTTCGTGGTATTCGCACTTTGCGCAAACCCATAGGGTGTCGTAATGCTCCTCACTGGTCACTACATGCTTGCATTTGGGGCATTTGTACCACAGTCCTTCGGGGGTTTCCCTTTTGTCTTTGGTGGAGGTGGTAATCCCTTCTTTGTTACGCTTAAACCATCCCATGGTGTCGCATTTTTGCCCTTAAGCAAGGGTGATGTCGTTGTTCAAATATACAGCTTGAATGGCGTTGAGCAAGGCTACCCCTTCATTCATGGGTTTTTGAAATGCCTTGCGACCGGAAATCAGTCCGTGGCCACCTGCTCTTTTGTTGATTATTGCGGTTTCAACGGCTTCAGCCAAATCGGTTGAGCCAGAGGATGCCCCGCCTGAGTTAATCAAGCCAATGCGGCCCATGTAACAATTGGCTACCTGGTAGCGACAAAGGTCAATAGGGTGGTCGCTACTGAGTTGGTCGTACACTTTTGCGTGAGTTTTTCCGAAATTCAACGCGGTGTAACCACCGTTGTTGGTAGGGAGTTTTTGCTTGATAATATCCGCTTGAATGGTGACACCCAGATGATTGGCCTGAGCGGTTATGTCGGTGGCGGTGTGGTAGTCAGTGCCGTCTTTTTTGAAACCGCTGTTGCGCAGGTAGCACCACAAAATGGTAGCCATGCCCAATTCGTGCGCCTCTTCAAAGGCCTCGGCTATTTCGATAATCTGTCTCGAAGATTCCTCAGAACCGAAGTAAATGGTTGCACCCACAGCGGCCGCACCAAGGTTCCATGCGTCACGCACACTTCCAAAAGGTATCTGGTCGAATTTGTTGGGGTAGGTGAGTAGTTCGTTGTGGTTGATTTTCACCACAAACGGAATTTTGTGCGCGTACTGGCGAGAATTGGCCGCCAGCACTCCGAAGGTTGAAGCCACAGCGTTGCATCCTCCTTCTAACGCAAGCTTTACAATGTTCTCGGGGTCAAAGTAAATGGGATTGGGCGCAAAAGATGCACCGGCACTGTGTTCAATTCCCTGATCCACAGGTAAGATAGAAAGGTAGCCCGTTCCGCCCAGATTTCCGTGCGAATAGATACGTTCAAGGTTGTTCAACACCTGCGGATTTCTGTTGCCCGGTCCGAAAGAGCGTTCAACAAAATCGCCGCCCGGCAAATGGAGCAGATTACGCTCTATGGTGGTGCATTCGTGCTGGAGTAGATTGTTGGATTTATCGCCCAGCAATTCAGTGATTTGGTTCAGGGTCATGGACGTCTTTTTGAGGGTCTTGAAAACAGGGGGCAAAACTAATAAAACTTTGCAGACTCACCCGTCTAGAAAGGATAGCCGATACCCAGATTCAGGTTCAGGCGCGGACTGTAATAATTGGCTCTCCTGACGGGGTTAGCCGCATTGAAATCATCCACCCTGCTGTTGTAGTCGTCCTTGGGTTGAAAGGCCCAACGCTCGCCGGGAGCCATGGATGGGTCGCGCATCTGCATGGCAAGGTCAAAACGGATGATAAAGAAGTCAAAATTCAAGCGGGCCCCCACACCTGCGCCGATGGCAATTTCGCCGGCAAATCGGTCGAGGGCAAGGTCGCCGCCCGGACGAACCGGATCGGGCCTCAACAACCAGATGTTACCCGCGTCCACAAAAAAGGCTCCTTCCAAAATGCTGAAAATCTTCTGGCGGTATTCAAT
>SKUL01000176.1 GCA_007129985.1 Flavobacteriales bacterium | reverse complement strand
TGGTTTCATTTGGGTCTCGGTGAATCCGTAGTAGCTTTGCACAAAGTAACGATAAAATTGTTCTATCATCCCAAGCAATACAAGAGTCAATGAAGAGAGAAGTATCAGGCGCACTTTATCAGGAAGCACAGAATTATTTTCCGGGCGGAGTCAACTCACCGGTACGGGCTTTTCGCTCGGTGGGAGGCACACCCCTTTTTATTGACCGCGGCAAGGGCCCTTATATATGGGATGCCGACGGCCAGCGCTACCTCGATTTCTGTTGCTCGTGGGGACCGCTAATTTTGGGTCACGCCAACGACACGGTGATGGAGGAAATCATCCAAACCCTTCACAACGGAACTTCTTTCGGGGCTCCTACGCGGCTCGAGAACAAACTGGCCGGGCTTATTCTGGAAAACCACCGCTACATTGAAAAAATACGCTTTGTGAACAGCGGAACCGAGGCGGTGATGTCGGCCGTGCGATTGGCGCGAGGCTACACAGGCAAAAACAAAATTCTGAAATTTGAAGGCTGTTACCACGGCCACGTAGATGCCCTGTTGGTAAAAGCCGGCTCCGGTTTGGTAACGCTCGGAACCTCATCGTCGGCAGGTGTGCCCGAAGCCACCGTAAACGACACGATTGTGGTAACCCTCAACGACCGTAAGGCTCTTGAAAGCGCCCTTCAGACTTACGCTGACGACCTGGCAGCTGTGATTATTGAACCCATTCCGGCCAACAACGGACTGCTCCTGCAGCAACCCGAGTATTTGCGCTTTGTGCGCGAAATCACCCAAAAATACGGGGTGCTACTCATTTTTGACGAGGTGATTTCCGGTTTCAGAGCCGGGTTTGAGGGAGCCGCGGGCACCTACGACATTGCGCCGGACATTATCACCTTTGGAAAAATCATCGGCGGCGGCTTGCCCGTTGGAGCCTATGGCGCCAGTCGAGAGATTATGTCGGCTGTATCACCCGACGGGCCGGTATATCAGGCCGGCACCTTGTCGGGCAACCCGGTGGCCATGGCGGCGGGATTTGCGCAACTGCAAAAATGCCTGGAGCCCGGTTTTTACGAGCGACTCGAAGCCCGCACGCGTCAGCTTACCAACACCGTGAACGAGCACGCCGCGAGCAAGGGCTACCTCTTTAAAATGGTGCAACAGGCCTCTATTTTCTGGCTGGCCTTTGGCGATGGCTCTCCGATTCGCTCGGCCGAGGAAATCCGCGCAGAAAACATGCAGTGGTTCAACAAGCTACACACCTATTTGCTGGAAAACGGTGTTTACCTTGGTCCTTCGGGCTATGAGGTGGGCTTTGTTTCCGATGCACACACGGATGATTTGATTGCCGAAGCCGCTCAACAAATGTGCAAGGGGCTGGATGTGGTGTTTGGGGAGGATTGAGGAAGGTAGCGTGTGGTTGTCATAGACAGTGGCAAAGCAAGATTTTCGTCAGTCAGAAGAGGAAGCCTTGCTTACCCAAGCGTAGCGCACTTCGACAGGCTCAGCAACACCCGCTACGCCGCGGCCCTCAAGGCCTCCGGCCTTATAGATTGCAATGTGAAAACTCTTCTACTCCTTCCCGTCCTCCACAATCGTTAGAAATCGAAGCTCGGCATCTACAGGGTTTAATTCCAGTCCATAGCTTTTTAGCTGCTTATTGAGCAGTTCTTTGTCGTGCAGCGGAATCAAAAAATCGTAGCGCGCTGTGTCGGGTATTTCAGTAACCACAAAGATGCGGTAATGCGTTTCCAATATGCCCTTGAGCGTCTCCATATTGGCATTGATAAGCGAAATGCGCGTAGGCGTGAAATTGGTTTCAATTTCCTTCGCCTTTTTCCCTTCCCGCTTTTGCTCAACGAGCTTGTCGCGATTGATGATATCGAGACGATAAATTTTGGTGAGCTTGTAGCTTGAGTCCACTTTCAACTCATAGTGTTGCAGTATATGCCCTAGCAGGACGGGGTGCGTTTTTAATGCGCTGTCATTCACCTGTAGCGACACATGTAAACGGAGGTCAGCGAGTTTCTTGTTTTCAAATTCAATGCTCAGCGGGTTTTCCTTCAGGGCGTCTGATAGTACCTTACGCATAGAACTGAATCGTGCTTCGTATCGGTATGGGCCGGTTTTTAAGGTATGATTTCCCAAACTAAAATCGTGTACCTCTTCAATCACAATATTGTACGCGTCATCCTCAACGTTGACCACCGTAGTGTCAACAGCAGAGAAAATGGGAATGGCCAGAAAAACAAAGTTGTGCATTGCGTGAAACACAACCCCCCAGATAAATCCTTGCCGAAGCCTGATATAGCCAATGATCAGTCCGGCGGCCAATTGCGGAGCCACCAGAAACGGAGATACTAGCCACATGGTTGAACTCACATCTCCGAAGTTGCTCATGTGCACATAGGCAAAGGCAACCGCAAAACCGTAAAACACCCAACGGTAATGACGCTGCCACACTTTACGGGCTTGTTGATGGCCATCGGCAACGCTTTTACCGCGCACAGCTGACGACAGATACACCACCCACCTTAGCAGGTAGTTGCGGCGGTATCGCAGTGGCAACCTGAAAATCACCTCTTCGAGCAAAGGAACCAGAATGACGCCCAACAACAATAGCACAGGCAGAGGTAAGCCCTGAACCATCCGCATAACCTCGTGCTCCTGCTGACTGAAAACTTCAAGGTGCTCCAGAATGAGAATCGGAACACTCAGAAACATCATCAGGAAGATGTCCATAAGCAGCAAAGCTCCCAGTTCCCGAAAGCGCTGGCTGGGCGACATACGTTCTGCTGCGACCTCCTCGGGGTGCACCAGGAACATTCTAAACTTTACGAAGAGTGAAAACATCCGGAAGGAATTACCAATGGCGAAAGCTAAATAAATTTTTCAGGCTTTTTCGTCCTTATTGCAATATATAAGGGTAGGGGGCTTATGAGCGCTCTTCCCAGATTTGCACCAAATGAAGAATGGTTTCTACGGCTTTTTCCATGTCTTGAATGCTAATCCATTCGTAACGTGAGTGAAAACCATGCCCGCCGGCAAAAATATTCGGACAGGGAAGCCCCATAAACGACAAACGGCTGCCATCGGTTCCTCCGCGAATGGCTCCTTTTTTAAGCTCAAGACCGGCCCGCATAATGGCCTCTTCGGCGTATTGTACCACCTGAGGATGCCGGTCAATCACTTCTTTCATGTTTCGGTATTGTTCTTTTACCTCCATTTGGTAGGCAGCTCCGGGAAATGATGCCACCGCTTGCTTCAGGCACTGCTCAATGACTGCCGCGTATTCAGGCAACATGTGGCTTTCGAATGAGCGGATGATCATTTGAATCTGCACCTTTTCGGCGGAGCCCTCCACATGGTAGGGATGCACAAACCCATCGCGCCCAGAGGTTTTCTCAGGGCTGAGACGGTCGGGGAGGAGCGCTACGAATTGCGCGGCCACTTTAAGGGCGTTCACCATCTTGTCTTTGGCAAAACCAGGGTGTGCACTTACCCCGCTTATGGTAATGACGGCTCCGTCGGCCGAGAAGGTCTCGTCTTCGAGTGAGCCCACCGTTGAGCCGTCCATGGTATATCCATAGTCAGCTCCCAGTTTTTGGAGGTCTGCCTTGTCCACCCCGCGACCAATTTCCTCGTCGGGGGTAAAGAGCAACCTGATTTTTCCGTGGCGGATGTCAGGATTGTGAACAAGTTGCCACGCGGCGTCCATGATTTCTGCCACTCCGGCTTTATCGTCGGCACCCAGCAAGGTGGTACCGTCGGTGGTAATCACATCGTTGCCGCGCTGGTTCAGCAATTCGGGGTGATCTGAAGTGCTTAGCACGGTGTTGGGCCTTCCTGGAAGCACAATATCTTGCCCCTGATAGTTTTTATGTACATTGGGTTGCACGTTGGTGCCGGTAAGGTCGGGCGAGGTATCCACATGCGCACAGAGGCATAGCACAGGAACTTCTTTGTCGGTATTGGCAGGAATGGTGGCGTACACATATCCGTGCTCGTCGAGCTCGACATCTTCAATGCCCATTTCCTTCAGTTCTGTAACCAACAAACGCGACAGGTCTTTTTGTTTTTCGGTGGAAGGGCAGGTGGGCGAGTTTTCGTCGCTCTGGGTGTCAATCTTCACGTAACGCAGAAAGCGTTCAACAACAGTGTGTTTAAGTTTCATTTCAGAAGGTCTTGTGCCTGCGAAGGTAGCGAATGAAGGCGAAAGCTTTCAGGAAATAGCTGTGATGTGCGCAGGTGTTCAGGGCAAACGCATTAAGAATTTCCAGATGGAAGCAGTCTCTGTGTTGAGGCGTGTTGTCTTTGATATGAGATACTTCTTTCCCGTTTCTCGTTCAAGAGGGTTGAAGGTCTAATTAAGTTGAGCAGGATTATTTTTTCATATTACATTCAATCTCTTAGCGCTCCTTGCGTCTCTATTGCGTTCCTTGCGGTTAAGCCTTTTAACCGCAATTCCGACATGAGTCGGATCGCAAAGAAGGCGCGATGGGCGCAAAGGATGCTTCAGATTCACATTTCATGCTCTTCAAACATGATTAGTGTCAAATGCGTTTGCCCTGCGCAGGTGTTACTCTCCGTTGAAATTCCACTAAATTTGGCCTCCTAAAATCCGTAAATCATGGGACGAGCATTTGAGTTTCGAAAAGAGCGCAAGTTTAAGCGGTGGTCAAAAATGGCCAAGCAGTTTACGCGTATTGGTAAAGACATCGCGATGGCTGTGAAAGAGGGCGGCCCCGACCCCGAAACCAACTCTCGACTGAGGGCGGTAATCCAGAACGCCAAGGCTGTTAACATGCCTAAAGATAATGTGGAGCGCGCCATCAAGAAGGCATCTTCCAAAGACTCAGGTGATGATTACAAAGAGTTGATTTACGAGGGATACGGTCCTCATGGCATTGCTATACTGGTTGAAACCGCTACCGACAATACCAACCGCACCGTGGCCAATGTTCGGAGTTATTTCACCAAGCACAACGGAAGTCTTGGTACGAGCGGCTCTGTTGAGTTTATGTTTGAGCGCAAATGTCATTTTAAGATTGCGAAAACTGAGCAAGACCTTGAGGAACTGGAATTGGAACTCATTGATTTTGGTGTCGAGGAAGTATTTGACGAAGAGGATGGTGTGATGATTTACGGGCCTTTTGAGGCCTTTGGGGCTATCCAAAAAGCCTTGGAAGAAATGGGATTGGAAATCATTTCGTCTGGTTTTGAGCGCATTCCTACCACCACCAAAAAGCTCACAGAGGAACAGGAGGCAGAGGTAGAGAAGCTCCTCGAGAAAATTGAGGACGACGACGACGTTCAGCAGGTGTACCACACCATGGGATAGGAGGGAAGCTCACTCTTTACTATTTATCCGGGTTTCAGCGCCGGTTAAAAATCTTTAAAATTAGTTTGAACCGATAGTAAAACAAGGCTTTCGGTTTTGAATTGCGGGCATTATCGGGTAGTTTTGACCACCTGCGATGAATTTGACTACTGTTGGCATAGCACTCTTCTGGCTGTTTTCCCTCTTTGTGTTACCCTTGGGTGATGTCCACGCCCAGCACCTTCATTTGAAGTATGTGAGTGGAAATCAGGCTTATTACTCGTTGGAGGATGTGCGTAAACTCACCTATACAGAGGAAACTATCAGCCTGCACCTGAATAATGGTTCTGTTTACACCTGGGATTTGGGTGTGTTGAGGTATTTCAATTACCAGGATCCCACCTCTACAGAGGAGCAATTGCTTTATTTAACGCAGGAACTTACCGCTCATATTTTTCCGAATCCGGCCCGCACGCAGGTAACCATCCAGTATGAGTTAAACGATGCATCGGAACTGCGTGTTGAGGTTTACAGCCTCACCGGACACAGATTGCGCGAGCTTCATCAAGGTGTGCAGCCTCCGGGCGTGCACGAGCTTCAGTGGGATGTAAATGGACTTGCGCCTGGTACCTATTTGTGCAGACTGAGCACGCCTTCCGCATCCGTAACCTCTAAAGTTGTTGTACAACCATGAGAAATTTCTACCTCTTTTGTTTTTCCTTAGCGATGGTTTTGATGTTCGGCAGCGTGGCGCATACCCAGAGCACCATGAACATTTATCTCAATGATGGTAGTGTTATGCAAATTCCGCTCAACCAAATTGACAGCGTTACGCACAGCACGGATGGTGACCCGCTCTTTGAACCTCTGGTAGAAACGAGCGGCATTGATTGTGTGCTGAAAGACCGCTTTGAAGCCATGGGCGAGGTGTTGAACGATGGCGGACTGGAAGTTACATTGCGGGGTATATGCTGGAGCACTTCGCCCGAACCAACGGTTGACGATAACGTGCTTGAGTCGGGGAGTGGCGTTGGAGCATTTATGGTGGAGATTACGGATCTGCAGATGGAAACTACCTACTTCGTAAGGGCGTTCGCAGTAAACGGAATGGGCGTTGGCTATGGCGAAGTACTTGAGGTTGCAACCCCCGGCGTGATTGATGATTTTCTAAATGTCTCACTCGACTACGGAGAAGTAAGTGATATTGACGGTAACACCTACGCCACCATCATTGTAGGAGATCAGGAATGGATGGCCGAGAACTTGCGAACCACAACTTACAGCAACGGCGATGAAATCCCCATTGTTACGGACGATGACACCTGGGAGTGGCTGGATGATGGTGCTTGTGTGTGGTACATGAACGATTGCAATTCAGAAATCCCGTACGGCAGGTTGTACAACTGGCATGCGGTGGAGGACGATCGAAATATTTGTCCTGCAGGTTGGCATGTGCCTGACAATGATGAATGGGATGAACTTACCGATTTGTTTGGTGGCATGGCTGCCGGTGGTGCCTTGAAAAGCGCGGGTACTTTATACTGGTTTGACCCCAATATGGGAGGGTCTAATGAAAGCGGTATGTCGCTGCTGCCCGGAGGTTTCAGGGAGGATGATGGCTTTTTTAACGCACTGGGCGTGATGGCTTGTTACTGGACATCCACAGACTACGGTCCGAACGACGCCTTTTACAGGGAGCTTAGCTACGGACACAGTAACATTTTTACCACGTTTGAAAATCGCAGAAGTGGTTTCTCAGTACGCTGCGTAAAGGATTGATGGTTTTCAGGCGGGAAGCATTCTCCGGTTAAAGAGCTGTTCAATTTTCTGATACAACGGCAATGGTCTGAATGTTCTCCAGTTATTGAACTTGTTGAAAGAACCTCCCATTGCCAAATACTGATCAATGCCGGCAGTACTCATTTCAGCCAGCACAAAATCGCGGAAGTTGAGCATGCAAATCCAACCGTCTTCTTCGCTTACTTCTTCAAACCACTCCTCGTAGTAGCAATCATCCGAAGCGTGAAAGTTCAGCACGTTTTCTCCAATCAAAATAAACTTGTGCACCCCTTCGTATTGTAAATGCTCAATAATGTCGCGCTTCAGGGTCATGATATCGTTGTGCAGGCAGTCGTTCCACTCACCAATCAT
>SKUL01000257.1 GCA_007129985.1 Flavobacteriales bacterium | reverse complement strand
TTCTACAATGCTGGCATTAAAAATGGCCAGAGTATTGGACGCAACAGTAGAGGAGTTGTTTGAACTAGAACCCGGTGATTGAAATTTCAAGCGTTTTTTGGCACAGTGGCCAGCTACATTTAGCTCTTGAAAGAACACTGCTAAGTGTTAGATTTGCTGCGCCACAATAACAAACTTTTGCCATGAAGCCTGAATGGACCACCGTTAAAGAGTACGAAGATATTACCTACAAAAAAAGCAGGGGCGTGGCGCGTATCGCGTTTAACCGCCCCGAAGTGCGCAATGCTTTTCGTCCCAAAACACTGTTTGAACTCGAAGAGGCATTGAAAGATGCCCGCGAAGACATTAAGATTGGCGTGGTGCTGCTAACCGGCGAGGGGCCTGCCAAAGATGGCAAGTACGCGTTTTGCTCCGGCGGCGACCAAAAAGTGCGCGGCGCACGGGGCTACGAGGGAGACGACGGTGTGCAGCGCTTGAATGTACTCGATATTCAGCGGCTTATTCGCGTGATGAGCAAGGTGGTTATTTGCGTGGTTCCGGGGTGGGCCGTGGGTGGCGGACACAGCCTGCACGTGGTGTGCGACATGACCATTGCCAGTAAGGAACACGCCATTTTTAAACAAACCGATGCCGATGTGGCCAGCTTTGACGGTGGCTACGGCTCGGCCTACTTGGCCAAGCAGGTAGGGCAGAAGCGGGCGCGCGAAATATTCTTCCTCGGAAGGAATTACTCCGCACAGGAAGCCTTTGAAATGGGCATGGTAAACGCGGTGGTTCCACACGCCGAGCTGGAAGAAACCGCATGGCAGTGGGCGCAGGAAATTTTGGCTAAAAGTCCCACGGCTATTCGCATGATAAAGTTTGCGTTTAATCTCACCGACGACGGCATTGTAGGGCAACAAGTGTTTGCCGGCGAAGCCACGCGCCTCGCATACATGACCGAAGAAGCTGAGGAAGGTCGCAAGGCATTTCTCGAAAAACGCGACCCGGATTTTTCCAAATTCCCGTGGTTGTCGCTCTAGCTCAGGTTCCGAATAGAGCTATTGTAGTTATGGGATAAGCGGCTTGTGCTGCCACGTTTTCCTTATTCATCGCTATCAGGAGGTACTTGGATGTGAAGAAAGAATTTCTGATGGTTCGGAAAGATACCCACCCCAACCCCGACCTTCAACATCAATGCAGTTTGAAGCCCGCGGTTGTCGGGGCCACCCCTCCGGTGGAGGGGATGATGCCCCCGTTTCAGTTTAGCCTAAATCATACTGAGAACCGGTACTCGCCGCTCCCGGCGGCTCACTCACTCCCCTCTTGAGAGGGGCCGGGGGTGTGTCAACTTATTTCAGGATTAGCCCAACTTCTGATAAATTTCAACATAACCATGACAAGTCAAGCAATTTCTGCTCAATTCCGATAAGCTTCTGGGTTTTCAACGTCGTTCTTAGAAATTCGAGTTAGCCTGAAGCCATTCCCAGCTTGGCCTTTAGTCGCCGCCAAAACTTTGCCCGCGAAAACCGGTAACGTTTGCCGTCTATGATGATGCGCTTGCCGTCGTAATCGGCCAGCGTGTGGATTCCGTGCTTGTACGGCTTTATCGGATGGAGTGCGCGTACTTCGCGCTCTGCATAGGTCTTTTCGCTGATTTCCAGAATTTCAAAAAGCACGATGCGGCCGCCGTAGGTTTCGCTGCAATCCTGCGCCGGACGGTACCAATGGCCATTTACTTCAAACACATTGCCCGCGGGTCTGGAGCTTCGTACATCCCATTTTACCGGATTGTTGGCGTGGGCTTCAAACGGGCCCATGGGGTGATGAGCGTGAAAAAGTTCCAACGCGTAATTTGAGCGCTCGCGGCGCGTGCAGAAAATCCACCACTTTCCAGCAATCTCGCAAAGCGTGGCATCAATCACCGGAATATCGTGCAACAATGTTTTGAAAAACGAAAAACTTCGCCCCGCAGGGTTCCACTTAAACACGTCGAGGCGATTGCTTTCAAAACACTCAGGCATGCAATAGGTATCTCCCTCGAAGTGAAACACAAAAGGGTAGGAGCGGTGGTGATTGCCGTCCGGTAGTACCTTGCGAGTCTCGCCCTGCTCATTCACGGCCAGAATTTCGCCGCGCCCGCTCTCATAATCAAAGGCCTCGTAAAGAATCAGTTTTTCCTCGCTATTATGCATACCAAAAGCATCAGCGCGAAAATGATTGGCGCCTTGCTCGGGCAGCCAGCGGGCTTCCGTGTGAAGACCTTTGTTGGGAACATCGGTGATGGCTTGCTTGAGCACCGCCACGTTCCATTGCTCGGCTTTACACAGGTCGTTCCAGTGAAAGAGTATGCGGTATTTCAGCGATTTCAACAACCACTGCAACATGGTCAGGTTTCGCGGAAAACGATATACCGGTGCCTCGGTTGGGGCCGCTTTGCAGTGGTCAATTTGAAGCACGCCGTTCAACACGTCGCGCGCTACCTGAGCCGGCCACAGGGCGGTGTCCTCCAGCAGCCGGTTGTGTGTTTCGCTAAGCGAGTGCAAGGTCACAGGAAAGTAGCCCTTTTTGAGGATGATGCCGCCATCCAGCTTTTCGGTAAGTTTTTGCAAAATACTGCCCACTACCTTTTTTCCGTGCAAAATTTCCCAAAAAGCGGGTGGTCCGCCCCGGTAGAACTGCTCATCTCCGTGGTGAAAAGACCAAATGCCGAGCGGAGCCACGCGCAGCACCTCACCGCGAAGAATGTTAAAGCCAAAGCGCAGCAACACATCGGGCTTGTGCGACTGGATGGCGTTGAGGTCGCTGTCTAAGAAATAGGTACTCCCTTTTTTATCAATAGTTTGTACCCTGATAAGCGGTAGTTCTTGCAGCCATTCGGGAGAAGATTCCTTCAACTGCGGAATATGCAGACGCTTTCGGTACCCTCTGTACAGAGCGGTAGCATCCCATTTCGACCAGAGTGATTTGGCGGGCGGACTGCTGCTCTCCTCTGGAAGTATGCCCACCACAATCTGCACGCCCGAAACGGATTGAAGCTCCTCCACGGCTCGCACCTGCCAGGCTTGCAGGAACAGTCCGTTGAGCAACAAGCCCACGCGCATTTCTTTGGGACCCATCAGCGGTTCAGGAGGTTTTGGTAACAGTTTCGGTAGGCGCTGAGCACTTCAACCGGACTGAATTGCCTGCGGATGCTTTCACCTAGTTTTTCGGGCGGATAGTTTTGAAAGCTGCTCATCATTTTGAGCAGGGCGGCCTGGAGTTCGCTGTCGTTACCGGGTTCAATCATAAGTCCATAGGAGGGCGTAAACCATTCTTCAGGTCCACCGCAGCGCGTGATAATTACAGGCTTTCCCGCAGCGATGGCCTCTGCGCTTACCATGGAGAAAGTTTCCTTAAAGCTGTTGGCGACAAGAAAGTCAATGGTGGGCAGAAATTTAAGTACTTCTGCGTGTTCCATTCTCCCGTGAAAGGTGCATTTGTCATTGACTTCCAGCGATGCAGACAGTGCTTCGAGTTTGGAGAAATCCGGTCCGTTGCCCACAATGTGAAAATGAAATGGCCTGCACTCCGTCTTAATGGTAGCCAATGCCCGAAGCACGCCGCTGAAGTTTTTCACCTCGTCCACCAAATCGCCCACCATGGCAATTTGTACCACCTCTCCGCTTGATGGTTGAAGCTGTAGTCCCGGAAACACAATAAGATTGGGAATCACATGGATGTCCATGCGCCCCGAGAGTTTGTACAAGCCACCCGCCAGCGCCTGCGAGACGGCCGTTACCTGCCCGGCTTCGGAAATGAGCTTCTTGTTGATGACACGTTTCAGCGGCTGATTGGCGTAGGGCTTTTCGTCCAGAAACTCAGAGCTGTGTTCGGTTAGCATCCACGGAATGTTCCACTTGCGGCTCAGCAGGCGGGAGAACCACACTGCGCGGATGGTGACCTGTGCGTGAATAAGGTGCGGCGTTCCGCGTTTTTCTCTGATGCATGCTGCTCCGCGAATCAGGGCTTTATAGTAGCGCAAAAAGTTAATCAGCTTGCGAAGAGGCGACCAGCCAAAATCCGACGAAGGATAGGGCACCTGAATTTCCAGCAGGTTTCCGTTTTGCTCGGTTCGCATTTCGGTGGTCGCGCTTTCTGGAACCGGAAAAACCACGCTTACCCATTGCTCCTGTGCCAGTGCCAGCGCGTAAGAGCGGATAAATGACCCGTTTTGCGGGTCGGCGGGGTGGGGGTACCATTTCGGTACAATCAGAACGTGGGCATCGCGAGCCTGCATGCGGCGAAAAATACGCATTAACAGGCTACTTTTTTGGCGCGTTTCTTGGGATTGTTGCGGAGGAAAAGTCTATATTTGCGCTCCCGAAATGAGCGGCTTCAAACGGAAGCAAAAGTTCATCGGGAAATTTCCTTACATGGTGGTTGTAGCTCAGCTGGTTAGAGCGCCGGATTGTGGTTCCGGAGGTCGTGGGTTCGAACCCCATCTTCCACCCTTAAAACCCTCCCGTTGTGGAGGGTTTTTTTGTTTGGTACTCACCCGTCCTATCTTTTGAATTTTCCTTTAATGTCATTTCAACCGGAAGGCCGAAAAATGAGGCGTTGAGAAATCTCATTCCAATCCCAAATCCAACAGAGACTTCTCCACTTCGTCTTCATTTCCTCCATTTCATTTCGGAAATTTCCGACTTCGGTCGAAGTGACAAAGTGGGAATCATGAAGATTAAACCCCAAACACACCCTTATGTCATTTCGACCGGAGTACTGAGGAACGAAGTACGTAGTAGCCTGTCCCGAAGCATTTCGGGAGAGAAATCTCATTCCAATCCCCAATCCAACAGAGACTTCTCCACTTCGTCCTCATTTCCTCCATTTCATTTCGGAAATTTCCGACTGCGGTCGAAGTGACAAAGTGGGAATAATGAGCAAGAAACAACACTCCTCCGCTCCTGTGCGAAATATAATTCGACTAGGTCAATCCTTTCGCGCTGGCCATATTTTGATGTTAGGCCTTTTATCCATTGCGCTGCTGTACTCAGACTCTTCACTGCGTTCAGCGTGACATCATGGTTCGAGAGACGTGTTAAACAAACATTCCAGGCTGTCCGGATGCTCATGCATGGTATCCATCCAATGCTCGTGTGTGTCACTCTGAGCGGTGAGCTAAGAGTCTCTGTCTAACATTCTCCTAAAGCACTTTTTACAGGTCGAGGCGAACATCGTCGTCCTTTCCGGTCATCATCGGTTCATTGTCTAATTGGCCCATTGGCTCATTACCTAATCGGCCCATCAACTCATCAATACACCATCAATCGCCCTTCCGTCATTTCCTCCATCGCGTACTTGATGCCTTCGCGACCCAACCCTGAATCTTTTACGCCGCCGTATGGCATGCTGTCAATCCGGAAGCCGGGAATGTTGTTCATGATGATACCACCCACTTCCAATTCTTCATGGGCAAGCTTAAAGTGGTCGAGGCGATTGGTGTACACACCTACCTGTAAGCCGTAGTTTGACGCGTTGACACGTTTGATTCCGCTTTCAAAATCAGCAACTTTCTCGATGGTGGCCACCGGACCAAAAACTTCGGCGCAGCTCACTTTCATGTCGTCGGACGCGTGGGTGAGAAGGGTAGGAGCGTAGAGGTTGTGCTCCTCACTTACAATTTTACCGCCGGTGAGTAGCCGCGCACCACCCTTTACCGCGTCTTGCACCCATTCATCAACGCGCTTGAGGTGACCGCCGTCAATGATGGGCCCCACCATGGTATCGGAAGCATCAGGGTCTCCAACAGGCAGTGCTTCAATTTCCCGAACCAGTTCATTCACAAAGGCATCACACACCTTTTCGTGCACAAAAATGCGCTGGGTGCTGATGCAAATCTGCCCGGCGTAGATATAGGAACCTACAGCCACTTTCTTGGCTACACCTTCCAGGTCAGCGCTTTCATCTATCAATACGGCTGCGTTTCCGCCAAGCTCAAGGGTTACTTTTTTCTTTCCGCAGATGCTCTTCAGATACCAGCCCACGCTGTCGCTGCCGGTAAACGACAACTTGGCCACGCGCTCATCGCGTACCAGTTTCTCGGCCACCGGAATATCGCAAACCATGGCATTGTATGCCCCGGCGGGATATCCGGCCTCCATAATCAGCTCTGCCAAAGCCAGGGCAGAGAGCGGCGATTGCGGTGCGGGTTTCACCACCACCGAGCAGCCGGTAGCCAGGGCAGGCGCTACTTTGTGCAGCACCAGGTTCATCGGAAAGTTAAATGGCGTAATACACGCAATTACCCCTATGGGAAAACGTCGCGTAAAAGCAGTTCGTCCCTCGCCGGCGCCGTAATCAAGCGGTACCATTTCTCCATCAAAACGAAGGGTTTCGCTCACCGCTGTACGCAATGTTGTTAGACAGCGGTCTATTTCGTTGGTAGCGTATCCCCGGGGTTTTCCGGCTTCGCAGATAATCAGTTCAATAAAGGCTTCTTTGCGCTCTTCGAGCAAATCGGCAACGCGGCTCAGCATGGCAGAACGTTTCCCGGCCGACCAGCGGCGCATCTCATGAAAAGCCTTTTCGGCCGCCACAATAGCCCGTTCCATCTGGTCTTCAGTGGCCTGGGGAATATTGGCCAGGGTGGTTCCGTGGTACTTGTCAACCACGCGCAGGCTTTCACCGCTTTCGGTGCTTATCCATTCGTTCTCAATAAAATTGTGCGGCTTCAGCACATCCTTGTAAGTCATGTTTCTTTAGGTTTTTAAGGTATTACCGCCTATGCCAGTGTATCGGTAAGCGATTTCCGAAGATTGATAACCAGTTTCTTCTCGGTAAAATGTTCAAACGATTGAAAAACCGTTTTGTGGGGCCACATCACCTTGGTACGGAGCGAAACAGGGTCGTAGCTGCTGGTGTAAAGTGTTACAAAATGGCGGTCGAAATTGCGCTGGTAGAGCGGGGGCTCAAAGAATTTGCGCTCAATTCCGGCACGCGAAATTTGGGGTTCGGCGAGTGCTTCTTCAAGATAGGCCTTTCGGTCTTTGGTTTTGGAAAGGGTAGCATACTCTTGCCATTCAATGGATTGCTGGTGGTTGGTAGCCACGTGGGTTTGAAGAAAAAGCGGCTCGCTGCCCGGCGAGAGATACACCGTAGTGAACGCACCTTTTGCATCAATCAGCGTAACGTTGTAAGCCATGTGCACTGGAATTCTTTTGAATACCTCGCGCGCTTCCTCAACCGTGGTGCAGGTTTCGAGAATGTATCTTAACACCAGCGGAATACCAAAGCCTTCGCCCACAATTTTGCGCCCCCCAAAGGTGAGCGACACCGCCAATCCGGAGTGGTTCATACCATCGAGCACACCCCAGTTGCAATCAGACATGGCGATAACAGGCTGAATCCATTTGGTTTTAAGCTGCACGCCTTCAAAAAGTTTCGGGTCGTAGTCGTAATTGCGAATAAGGGCAGGACCGTCAAGCGTCCAGGCCA
>SKUL01000001.1 GCA_007129985.1 Flavobacteriales bacterium | reverse complement strand
GAATGTAGGCGAGCGAACCAACGTTACCGGCTCGCGCAAATTTCTGAGGCTTATTCAGCAGGAGAAATTTGAAGAGGCCTTGGATGTGGCGCTCGACCAGGTGCGTGGTGGCGCGCAGATTCTGGATGTGAACATGGACGAAGGAATGATTGACGGTAAAGGGGCCATGGTTACTTTTCTCAATCTCATCGCGTCCGAGCCGGAAATCAGCCGAATTCCCATCATGATTGATTCCTCCAACTGGGAAATCATTGAGGCCGGATTGAAATGTGTGCAAGGAAAAGCAGTGGTAAACTCCATCAGCCTCAAGGAAGGGGAGGCAGAGTTTATTCGTCAGTCATCGCTCATAAAGCGCTACGGCGCGGCAACAGTGGTGATGGCATTCGACGAGCACGGCCAGGCCGACACGCTTCAAAGGCGTATCGACATCTGCCAAAGGGCTTACAACATCCTAACCAGGGAAGTGAACTTCGCCGCCAACGATATCATTTTCGACCCCAACATTTTTCCAGTTGGCACCGGTATGGAGGAGCACGCCAATTACGCCATTGATTTTATTGAAGCCACGCGTTGGATCAAGCAAAACCTGCCCGGAGCATTGGTGAGTGGCGGGGTAAGTAATATCTCCTTTTCGTTCCGTGGTAATGATGCCGTGCGCGAAGCCATGCACGCGGCTTTTCTCTACCACGCCATTGGCGCAGGGATGGATATGGGCATTGTAAACCCGGCCATGCTGCAGGTGTACAGCGAGATTCCTGCTGATCTACTGGAGCACGTAGAGGATGTGTTGTTCAATCGCCGGCACGATGCAACCGAGCGCCTGCTGGCTTTGGCCGAAAACGTGACCCAAAAAGAAAAACAAGCCGAAACGGAGCAGGAGTGGAGGCGTTTGCGTGTAGAAGAGCGACTGCAACACGCGCTGGTGCATGGTCAGGCTGATTTTATTGAGAGCGATACCGAAGAAGCCCGCGTGTCATTAAATAGTCCACTCAAGGTGATTGAAGGTCCGCTGATGGACGGCATGAACGTGGTGGGCGACCTTTTCGGCTCCGGAAAAATGTTTCTGCCGCAGGTGGTAAAGAGCGCCCGAGTCATGAAGAAAGCCGTAGAATACCTCACGCCTTTTTTGGAGGCCGAAAGTGGTGATGGTCAGCGACAAGCTGCCGGTAAAGTGCTTATGGCCACGGTGAAAGGCGACGTGCACGACATCGGTAAAAACATCGTGGGCGTGGTGCTGGGCTGCAACAACTACGAAGTGATTGACCTCGGTGTGATGGTTCCCGCTGACAAGATTGTGGCTGCGGCCAAAGAGCACAAAGTTGATGTGGTGGGTCTGAGTGGGTTGATTACGCCCTCGCTTGACGAAATGATTTTTACCGCCCGTCAGATGCGCGAAGCCGGTTTGGAAGTTCCTCTGCTGATTGGAGGGGCTACAACCTCACGCGTGCACACAGCCGTGAAGATTCAGGAGCACTACAATCCCGCAACCACGGTTCACGTGCAGGATGCCAGTAAAGCAGTTACGGTGGTGGAGCAACTTCTCGGCCCACGTCACAATCAGTTTGTAGAAAATGTAAGGCGCGATTATGACGCTGTGCGTGAAACCTACGCAAAGAAGACCGCCCAAAAGACCTATTTGTCATTGCAGGAAGCAAGAAACAAAAGGTTGAAAATCAATTGGAGTGAGCAGCCTCTTGCCAAACCAGCTTTTTTGGGGCGAAAATGTTTCAGAAACATGAGTATCCGCACGCTCAGGGAGTATATTGATTGGACACCCTTTTTCCATGCCTGGGAAATGCGCGCCAGATTTCCCGGTATTCTCATGCACGAAACTTATGGTACTGAGGCAAGTCGCTTGTACAGCGATGCCCAGCAAATGCTTGATCTCATGGAGCGCGAAAACTGGATTCAAGCCCATGGCGTTTTGGCCATTTGGCCTGCGCAGTCCAATAATGAAGATCAGATTGTGCTCTATACCAATGATGAACGAAATGAAGAGCTGGCTCGGGTAAACTGCCTTCGTCAGCAATTGCAACGGGCAGATGGAGTTCCCAATCTTGCATTGTGTGACTTTGTGGCACCTGTCGATAGCGGATTTCGAGATTACACCGGCGGTTTTGCCGTAACAGCCGGAGTAGGGCTTGATGAGAAGGTAGCCGAGTTTGAACGCGACCACGACCAGTACAAGATTATACTTCTCAAGGCCCTTGCCGACCGACTGGCAGAGGCATTTGCGGAGTATCTGCACCTATTGCTGCGCCGCGAAATATGGGGCTACGCATCTGATGAGCAGTTGGATAATGACGCCATCATTCGCGAGGAGTATCGTGGGATTCGCCCCGCGCCGGGTTATCCTGCGTGTCCGGATCACACGGAAAAGCCTTTGCTGTTCTCCTTGCTCAATGCCGGCGAGGAAACCGGAATCACGCTGACTGAAAATTTGGCAATGGTTCCTACTGCCTCTGTCTGTGGCATGTATTTTGCCCATCCCGAATCAAGATATTTCGGGGTAGGTAAGTTGTGTAAAGACCAGGTTGCCGACCTCGCAAACCGAAAAAGCATTCCCTTCGCAGAAATGGAGAAATGGTTATCTTCAAGCCTTCAATATTAGTCGGTCAACTTCGCACAACCTACAGACCTTACATTTTGAAAATCAACTATCTTATTCTGTTGTTTCTCGCCTTGAACATATCGGTTGCACGGGCTCAGGAGCCTGTTCAACTGGCTAAAATCAACGCTGACTGTATCGGGGCGGTAACCATCCGCGATAGCATCGGACCTGTTTTTTCGCCGCAGGGTTGGGGAAATAAATTGGAAATACAGGGCTATAAGCTTGGTGACCCGATGTTTATTGAGCAGGAACACAACTCGGTTTGGTATAAGTTTACTGTGCCATATGACGCTGTTTTAGAGATGGATATTGTGCCAATTTTTCCTGAAGACGACTTTGACTTCATGATTTTTTACTACGATGGACCCAACTTTTGTCAAACGGTAGTGGACGGCACTGCCATTCCTGTTCGGTCCAACATTTCACGTAAAAATATCGAGGTGGATGGCTATACCGGATTGAGCCGGAAAGCCATTAACGAATACGTGCCCTCAGGTCCCGGTGATCCATACAGCCGCGCACTTTCGGTGAAAAAAGGACAGCAGTATTACCTCTTGGTAGATAACCCTTTTCGCGAAAATCGCGGCCATCATGTGTATCTCCACTTCCATAAAGTAGAGAGAGGTGATCCGCGGAAAAGAGACGAACCCGAGGAAAAGACCTATGAGGTGCGCACCACCAAGCTGAATATTGAAATCAGAGATAAAGAAACAGGGTCCCCCATACCTGCTTTCGTAACCATTGAGGGAACCGCTGACGGTAAGAATATTGAATTGGAAGGGGTGAGCGATCATCAATTGGAACTTGCAAGTTACCGCGCGTACTACGTTTCTGCTGTGGCAAAAGGGTATATGCTGGCTACCAAGGCTTTCATGCCTGCCCGAGATGACGAGTATTTCGTGACAATAGACCTCAAGAAAATCAAGCAAGGCGAGCGAATTACACTTGAGGACATCAAATTTGTTGAAGACAAAGCTGACTTTTTGGAGAAGAGCAAAACAGCCCTTGCCAAACTCAAGAAGTTTATGCTCGAGAACCCTGACATGCAGGTAGAAATTGGCGGGCACGTGAATGGATTGTCAAAAAAGAACAAGAAAGAATACAAGGAGCTTAGCACGAGTAGAGCGGAAGCAGTTGAGCAGTTCCTTGTTGAGCACGGCATTGAGTCGTCGCGTATGAAAGTGAAAGGCTACGGCAACTCCGAAATGCTTTTTCCTGACCCTGTGAATCAGGGGCAGATGGAGGCCAATCGCAGGGTTGAGATAAAGATTCTCCGCAATTAATAAACCATTGATGGCGTGCTTGCACCGTTTGTAAAAAACGGATGATTGGTTGAGGTCACAGTTTTACCTTTACCCTTCCAAAACCAGCTGTTTTTATGAAGCATTTTTTCGTACTGATTGTCGGGGGTGTATTGGGTATGGCCCCGTTAACTGCGCAGTATGTGCTTACGCTGGAGGAATGCATGGAATTCGCCCTCAAAAACAACCTTCAGCTCAAACAAAGCGAGCTCAATGTAGAGCGCTCTATGTACAACAAAGAGCGGGCAGTAGCCGATTTTCTTCCCACCGTAAATACTGGCGCCAGTCTTGGAAGAAACTATGGTCAGCGGATTGACCCGTTTACCAATCAATTTGCCACCAACAGCGTAGCCTCGGCCAATTTATTCGGAAGTACCTCTCTCACAATTTTTTCGGGTTTAACAAAAGTCAATACCTTAAAGCAGAGCCGGTACGCTTGGTTGGCGAGCATAAAGGATGTGGATGGTGTGCAGAACAGCCTTCGTCTCAATTTAACCATGGCCTACCTCAATGTGCTATTTGCGCGCGAGCTCTTGTTCATTGCCGATAACCAGCTTGAAATAACGCGCCAACAGGTGGATCGGACAAGGTCGTTAGTGGATGCAGGCCAGTTGCCAAGGGCTTCGTTACTGGATCTTGAATCGCAAATGGCCTCTGAGGAACTGAACGTGGTAAACGCCCAAAACGACCTAACCATTGCAAAGGTAACGCTTGTACAAACCCTGCAAATTGAAGACATCAGTGTGGATGACTTCGATGTGGCTGCACCTGCAGTTGATGAAATGACACCTACTCCATTGGTTGTTTCCTCCGATGAAGTGTTTAATGCCGCTCTCTCACTCATGCCCGAAGTTCAGGCCGCAGAGTACCGGATTGCCAGCGCTCAATCGGGTCTGGCAGCAGCCCGCGGACGGCATAGCCCCACATTGTCTTTTGGTGCACAAATCGGAACAGGATATTCTGAATTGAATGTCTTGAGAGACCAGATAGGTACCGCGCAAATCCCTTTCGGTTTTGTAGAGGGCACCGGGCAGCAGGTGTTTGTGGAGCAGCCCATTTTGATGGATCTGGGCCCGCGTCCCTATCAGGATCAGTTCAGGGATAACTTTAACCGAAATATTGCTGTGAACCTCACCATTCCCATTTTTAATGGCTGGCAGGTTCGAACCGGGGTGCAGCAGGCGCGTATTGACCTCGAAAGTGCACAATTGGCTCTTGAAGAGCGCCGAAATGATTTGTACCAGGATATCAGGAGGGCACACGCGGATGCCTCTGCCGCTTACAAGCAGTTTCTCGCCTCTAACAAAGCGGTTGAGGCGCTGAGCGAAAATTTCAACTATGCCGAGGCGCGTTTTCAGCAAAAGGCCATCAACGCCGTAGAGTATTTCGACATCAAAACACGGCTTACCAACGCCGAATCTAATCTCGCTCAGGCCAAGTTCAACTACCTATTCAGAACCAAAATCCTTGATTTTTATCAGGGTAAACCCATTTCGCTCGACTAAAACAACTTCAACATGTTCAGCAACAAAAAACGCAATTACATCCTGTTGGCGGTACTCGTATTAGTACTTGTAGTGATTGGGGTTGTCAGGAAAAAATCATCTTCCGGGGCTCATAAAGTGCTTACGGCCAAGGCGCAATTGCGTGATATTACCGAAACGGTTTCGGCAAACGGAAAAATTCAGCCCGAAAAGGACGTTGTGATCAACTCCGATGTGGCCGGCCAGATTATAGACCTCTTTGTGCGCGAGGGCGACAGGGTATCACAGGGCGATTTACTTTTGCTCATCAACCCCGATATTTTTGAATCTGCGCTCAACAGGGCAGAGGCCGCCTTGAACAACGCCCGCGCCAATCTATCAACCAGCAAGGCGAGGCTCACGCAGGCTAAAGCCCAGCTCATTCAGGCAGAGCGAGCCTACAACCGAAACGAGGCCCTTTTGAAGCAAGGGGCGATAAGCGATGCAGAGTTTGAGCAGTTTGAAGCCAACTACGAAGTGGCCAAGGCCGATGTAGAAGCCTCTGAGCAATCGGTAGAGGCTGCACGATTTAACGTGGCCAGCGCACAGGCAACGCGCAATGAGGCGGCCGACAACCTAAAGCGAACCTCGCTCTACGCGCCGCGCGACGGAATTGTATCGGCCCTTGCCAGAGAAAAGGGCGAGAGCGTGCTCGGGACCCAGCAAATGCAGCCTACAGAGATTATGCGTATTTCGGATATGAGCTCCATGGAGGTGGATGTGGATGTGAATGAAAGTGACATAATCCGAATTTCCATGGGCGACACAGCTTTGCTGGAAGTAGATGCTTACCTCGACCGCAAGTTCAAAGGAGTGGTCACCGAAATCGCCAATGCAGCAAAAAATGTAGGGGGGTTATCCACCGATCAGGTTACCAATTTTTCGGTGAAAATCAGTGTGCTCAAAGAATCCTATGAAGACCTTGTTTCAGAGCGTTCACCCTGGCCATTCCGCCCGGGGATGTCGGCCACCGTAGAAATTCTCACGAAAACCGGTACCGATTTGTTGACCATTCCGGTTGAGGCTGTCACCACCAGAAGCGACACATCGAGCGTGAGTGGCAAAGACCGCTTCACCCAAAGTTCCGCATCCACTTCCGAAAACAAAGACCGCAAAGACGTGGTTTGCGTATTTCGCTACGACAACGGTGTGGCGCGTCTCGTTCCTGTTGAAACCGGTATTCAGGACAGCAGATTTATCGAGATTACAAGTGGTCTGAAAGAGGGCGATGTGGTGATTCGCGGACCTTACGAAGTTGTGAGCCGAAAACTCACAAACGGAGATGAAGTCGAGGAGTCAACTGAGGCAGAAGTTTTCAGAATTCGAAGGTAATGGCGCTCATTCTTTGCATAGATACGGCCACCCGTGTTTGCTCTGTAGCGCTTACAGAGAATGGATTATCACGTGCATCGAGGTGCATTCAAAGTGCGGGTTATAGTCACGCGGAGAATCTCCACCTGATGATTGATGAAGTGATGCAAGAGTCTGGTGTGGAGGTAAAAGATTTAGCTGCCATAGCAGTGAGCATGGGGCCGGGTTCCTACACGGGTCTGCGCATCGGGATGGCCGCTGCCAAAGGATTGTGCTACGCCCTGGATATTCCTTTAATTGGGGTTTCTACCCTGGAGCTCATTCAATCGCATCCCGAAGTGGTTGCAGTAGGAGCCACTTTTGCGGTATCCATGATTGATGCCCGACGCAATGAGGTGTATGCAGCGGTGTACGATATTCAAGGGGATTGCGTGATGGAAGATCAGCCCGTAATTCTTGATAAGCACTCCTTCGAGAAGTTCCTGAATATGGGCATTACCGTATTTGCCGGCGATGGCTCAATCAAGTTCCGTGAACAATGTCCGCACCCCAATGCTGTATTTGCTCAGGAGGCAATTCCCGACGCGAAACACATGGGGTCATTGGCATTTAGAAATTTGGCGGAGGGGAAAACGGAGAGCCTCGCCTACAGCGAACCCCATTATTTAAAGGACTTTGTTGCAGGCAAGCCCAAAAAACTCCTTTGAGATTTAACGTAG
>SKUL01000013.1 GCA_007129985.1 Flavobacteriales bacterium | reverse complement strand
TCTTTTCGGCTTTGGCGCTTACGTTTTGGTAGATGGGGCAGCGCGGCTCGCGAAACTCCGTGGCGGCAATGGCTGCGGCCAGTTCCTGGCGGGCAGGCTCCATCAACGGCGAGTGGAAAGCGCCACCCACGGGAAGCAGCAGCGCACGGCGCGCACCGGCTTCGGTGAGTTTGTCGCAAGCGGTTTTTACGGCCTCCACCTCGCCCGAAATCACGAGCTGGCCCGGGCAGTTGTAATTGGCGGCAACCACCACTCCTGCGGTTTCGGCACAGATGCTTTCAACCACGTTATCGTCCAGACCCAAGATGGCCGCCATGGTTGAGGGCGCCAGTTCACAGGCTTTTTGCATGGCCATGGCCCGCTTGCTCACCAGTTTCAATCCGGCTTCGAAGCCCAGTCCACCGGCAGCCACCAGCGCCGAGAACTCACCCAGCGAGTGACCGGCCACCATGTCGGGCTCAAAATCAAAGCCCAGTTCCTGCGCCTGGATCACCGAGTGCAGAAAAATGGCGGGTTGGGTTACTTTGGTTTGCTTGAGGTCCTCGTCAGAGCCTTCAAACATGATATCGGTAATACGAAATCCGAGCAGCTCGTTGGCGCGTTCAAACTTGTTGCGTGCATCGAGCGACTGATGGTACAGGGTGTGCCCCATTCCTGAGTACTGCGAGCCCTGCCCTGGAAAAACATATGCTTTCATTGCTTGTGTGCTTTGGGGGCGAAGGTAGGAAAAAGGGGTGGGGAAATGGGGGTGGAATTCGGGCCAATCGAAGCGGCAAGTGTATTGGGTTCTGTTTAAGCAGACGGGGTTTGCTTAGAATTTTTTTGAGATTGGTACCGGAATTGGGGGTTGTGCGAGAAAAACTTCTAAAGATTGAAGTGCTTTTCCAGACTATGAGGCTTGAGTATAAAGCCGGGTAAAGCGCATCGAATGCGGGCGGATTGCTCAAGGCAATCAACCCAAAAATGCCTTCTTACCCGCAACACTTTTTGTATTTCTTTCCACTGCCACACGGGCACGGCTCATTCCTTCCCACCTTTTTGTCACTTACAACGGGCGAATTGAATAAACTCGCAGGAGCGTATTTCTTGTCGAGTACGCCGGACCAATGATTATCCTCATCGTCATCCACCTCATCATCCATGTAATCCACCTCGTCATCCACGTAGTCCTCATCAAATTCGTTCTCCCAGGAGGCAGACAAACCCCTGAGCCAATCATAATGCTCCTGTAAGCCCTCCACCTCATAGCGGTAGATGTCATCAGATTTCAGATTTTTCTCCACAACCTCCCAGCTGCCACAGATACTTATATTCACATATTCCAGTTCGTGAAGCCTTTTTATCTCGGGCTCCAACTCACGGGCACCGATATTTAAAAGTTCAACCACCAAAAAACCGGTCACATCGGTATCGAGCAGGTTGTCGCCCGGTTTTGCATTGGCAAAGCCGTTGAGCACATCTCTGAGCAAAGCAATAATCTCATTTCTTCTTTTAGACTGGTAAAGAGCAATTTGTGCAAGTCCAGATAACACCGGAGTCTTGCAGTAAGTTTCGATACCCGGCTCCAAAAGAAAGTCGCGCAACATTTCGGGCTGCCCCTGCCCGGTTTTGTATATCACTTGCCAAATCAGCTCTGTGAGCGCATCACCGAGGTAAAAGTTGATACATTCATCTTCGTAGCTCAAAAAATCCAAAATACTTACAAGGCTCTCCTCTGCTTCCATTTCACCGAGTAATAGCATGGCATGCAAGGCAAAATTCGAGCTATCCCGGGCACCCCCGGAAAATAGTTCTTGATGATAATCAAAGCGGTAAAAGGCATCTTCCAGCAGCAATGTCAGGTCGCGAATAAAGCTCTCGCGCGGCAATTCCAGAAATTCCTTGATTTCTTCTTCTGTAAAATCCCATCCTCGCGCGTACATCTTGCGGCATGCCTCATGCGTAAGCCTGGGGGCTTCAGTGCGCTGAGGAGGCAGCGGACGACCTTGTCTTTCAGGAGTGATGCGCATTTCTTCTTCGCGTTTAAGGCGCTCAACAGCCTTCTTGCTCATGGCAAAGACAAGTGCTTTCTCTGCGTATTCGGTATCCGGATGATCGGGAGCAGCCTGCTTCATCATCTCAATACGCATTGCAGCACTTTCAAAATCTTCAATGCCAGTAAAGTACAGGCTTGCCATTTTGTAGAAACTCAGAAATTCACTGATAAAGAAGTCCTCTCTCTCAGGGCATAACTGTCTTAATTCCATTGTATCGCCCAAAACCGCGGGAACCTTATCGTACTCCTTGTTATTGAGATGTGTAGCTGCTTTATTGATTTTTGCAAAGAGGTAATTGGGGTGTTCTGCTTCAATCCGACGATTTAGCTCCCTTGCCTTTCTGTATTTCCCTGCATGTACATACAGCACAGACAACAGGTTTTTCAACTGCGGATTATGGGGGTGCCTTTCTATGAGTTCCTGAAGCCGCCTCGCAGCCGACATTTTCCCCTTTAAAGCCGCCTTTTCGAGCTGCGGCATTTCGTACTCCAGTTCGGGGGTGATGTTGTATTTATCAATCCAATACTCCGGGTCGGACACAATTTTATAACCGCTGATTCGATAGCTGTCGTTCATCTTACCTTTATTTGCTCACCCACAAAGTTGAACAATGTGATTGGGATTTCCAATGGGTGGGGGTAAGGGCTTAGAAACGAAGACGTTATACATCATGACACTGATTGTGTATGATTTCAAATTCCGTAGGCGGGGCTATCTGGTTGGCTATAAAACGCACAAATGAATTGGAGCATAACCCGAATCGCAATTATCTTAGAGTCTCTCCAACATCTCTTTAATGACTTGCTCTTTTCGCTTCTTACTCAACTCAGGTGCTTCACGCTGCAAGAACTCAAGACCGGCAAAAAGATTACCCTGCTTCCTGTTTTGACGCGGTTCAAGACTTTCGATCAGGACTGCTTCTAGCACATCCCCCAGCATTTTAAGAGTAATAGATCCATGATTCAGCTGCAAATTCAATTGACCATCATCCTTTACTGGGTAAAAGCCGAACCAAGAAAAACGATCCCAGCGCCCATTAAGTCTGCCGATTGTATGTTGGCGCAAGCGCTCGCCTAGAGTCTGACCTACAGCCTGACCTACATAAATGGTCTCGCGTGAATCGTGCAACAAATAGATTCCAATCTGTTGGGTGAAATCGACCTCTGCAGCACCCAACTGCTGTACACCCAACAACTGCGGGGTTGATTTCCAAAGCACCTTTTCACGGCGCCAGTGTATCCCAAATGCGTTGATTAAGTGATAACCTGGCGGGGGCTCATCGCCTGTATTTTTTTCGTCATTTTCTTTGAATTGGCTTTCATCCACACTTTGATCCATGTAATCCTTCAACGTAAACAAACCTTTGTCCACCTTTGCAAATGGCGTTTGTTTTGGGTTGCTTTTGATATCAACCGAAAGTATTGCACTTACTGTATCTTGCGGAGTAGCTCCAAGCGATTTCCTGTAACCTCTCTCCGCTATGAGTTCGGCAATTTCCGTGTAGTGTAAGGCCTTTTTCTCTTCTTGAAGTACCTTTTGAATTGCGTCCTTCCATTTAAGGTCTGGCATGACAGTATGTTTTAAATTTGGCGATTGGCGGTAAAAGTTCAAGTATTTGGTTCACAATATAGACTTTTTGGAGAAGCAACTCAAATTAAGATAGGGTAAGCTACTGAAAACATGTCATTATTACTTCCCTGAATTCTGACCATGCTGACATATTATTCGATCAACTCATCACCTTCTCCAACTTTTCCTTCCACCGCCGCCAGTCGGGCATTACCTTGTCGTGTAAACGGTAGAATTCGCTGCCGTGATTGTGGTGAACGAGGTGACACAATTCATGAATTACGACATAATCTATGCAACGCGAGGGTGCCTTGATAATTTCGGGGTTCAGGATGATGCGACCATCCGGCTGGCAACTGCCCCACCGCTTTTGCATCCGCTTTACAGTTATTTCAGGCAGGTTTATGGGGTACTTGCGAAACAACGGCATCGCGTGTCGCAAAGCTTTCTCGAACCGTTTTTCTGCGTGTTGCTTGTACCACGCTCCCAACAATTGCTTCACATGGTCAGTATTTGCATTATCGGGGGCGGTAACCATCAAACGACCGCTTTTGAGTTTTACCGACGGCGATGAACCTGCCAGTATTTTGAGCCGATACTGCTTACCGAGGTATAAGTGCGTTTCTCCTGAAACGTACGTACGAACAGGTGTTGCCGGCAAAAACGTCTCGAAGAACTGTTGTTGTTTTCTAATCCACCTACCACGCTTCAACACCCGCGATTCTATCTTGTGCCACTCTGCATGCAACGGCGCAGTAACATGAACCGTGGCATCAGGCTGCACGGTGATGGCAAGGGTACTACGGTCGGAGCGCCGCAATGAAAATGGAATGACCGTGGTACCGTATTGAACTACTTTCTGCTCCTCCATCATACGTATTGCTTTAAAGCCACTCCCATCACCGTTTCAATGATGTCGTCAATCTGGTCAAAAGTCAGTTCAATCCCTTCGTTGCGCAAATCGTACAGGTAGTCTTCTATGGTCTGCTTCATCCTGTTTTTAACGTCTTCTTTACGCTCCCAATCAACAATTTTGTTGGCCCGGATAATATCGTCCACCCGCAAGCCAATCTCTGCGCTTTTCTCATCATCAATATTGTGAATTCCTTCTTTTACAATCCGATAAAATGCGCTTGCAACCATTCTGCTTTGCAAAACTTCAGGCTCATTTCCCTCTGCCCGATTCTGAACTTTCTCCATGATTACTGTTACTTCTTTCAGGTAGAGAGCTTCGGTCATTCGCTTGTCGTGAAAGGCATCAATGGTGTCTTGCAAGAGTCGGGAAAACTTCCTGAAGAAAACCGGGTCTTCTTCCATTTTTTCTGAAATGGTCTTTGCGGTTCGGGTTGCAATCATGTCAGCACGAGCGGCTTTGCCTTCAACCTTTTCTACCTCTTTTTGGAATTCTTCGCGGTTGAAGATGTTGACCGATTCGGTAATCTGAATCACTTCATCGGAGGTAATGTGTGTGTCGATGAGTTTTTGAATCTGCTTTTCATACTGGCGGTAATCAATACCATCGGAATAGCGCCTTTTAAGCGAGGCTCTCAGCTTTAAAAAGAACTTAGCATCAGACTTGTACTGCTCTGTTTTCTTTTCGCCGGTTTTTTCGAGAAATCCCAAGGTTGAAAGTGCCAACTTGAGGGTTCGGGCAAAGTCAGACAATCGCTCGTAAAACGCATCGCGAAGGTCTTGCGGGGCAAGGAAACGCTCAAGTGCTTCAATGTCGTTCTTGTTGGCCACCGGTTTGAACAAATCCCAAAGCTGCGCATGCTTTTGAGGAAGCTTTTCTACCTCCTCCTTTACGTTGGTTAATGTGCCCTTGAGGTCATCTTCTTCAAACTCATCCAGCGAACTGTAGGTTGTGAGAGCCTCGTCTAACTCGCCCAGCACGCCGTAATAATCAATGATGTATCCGTAATCCTTACCCTCGTAAAGGCGATTTACACGGGCAATAGCCTGAAGTAAAGTGTGTTCTTTGAGCGACCGACAAACGTACAGCACCGTGTTTCGGGGTGCATCAAAGCCGGTGAGGAGCTTGTCAACCACGATAATGATTTCCGGATGTTCATCGTGCTTAAAGGCATTGATGATGTTGCGATTGTAGTTTTTCTCACTACCGTGCTTTTTCATCATTATGTTCCAGAATTTCACCACCTCATCGTTGGGGTCGGTGTAGGCGTCATCGTAGCCTTCGCGGGTATCAGGACCGGAAATGATGACCTCTGACGACACAAGCTTGATATCATCGAGGTACGATTTGTATTTCAATGCGGCGGCTTTGGATGGAGCCGTAAGCTGCCCCTTAAAAGGCGTTCCTTGCCAGGTGGATTTGAAATGTTGTGAGATATCCCATGCCGTTCTCCAAATCTTCTGATCGGCTTCGTTGAGCTGGTCTGCCCTGCTGAACTTCTTTTTCAAATCAGCACGCTGATAATCATTCAGCGGTTCAGAAATCATTTCAAAATAGTTGTCAATGGCCGACTTATTGACCTCCTGCACCACGTGGCGACCTTCGTACAACAGAGGAACTACAGCTTTGTCTTTTACGGCCTGATCAATGGTGTAGGGGTCAATAATACCGCCAAATTTCAAGGCAGTGTTCTTCTCTTTTTTGGTGAGGGGTGTCCCGGTAAAACCGATGTAACAAGCGTTGGGAAACACACGTTGCAAATCGAGGTTGGCAGCGCCATAATGGCTGCGGTGGCTTTCATCAACCAGCACAAAAATCTCTGATGAGTCGTTTCCGGCCTTACCCCTTTTTATGGCAGCTTTGAACTTTTGAAGCAAGGTTGTAATGATGGCTGCCTTGTCCTGATTGATTAACTCACTGAGGTGGCGACCGGTTTTGGCCTGAACAGGCTCCATGTCGCATGCCTTGAACGTATCGTAAATCTGGTCATCAAGATCCACGCGGTCGGTAACGAGCACTATGCGCGGATTGCGTATGGTTGTATCAAGCGCGATGGCCTTGGCCAGCATAACCATGGTTAGCGATTTGCCGCTGCCTTGTGTGTGCCAAATGACCCCGCCGGTTCGCCTTCCGTTGTTAAATTGCGACACCCGTTTCATGGCTTTTTGCACGGCGAAATACTGCTGATATCGCGCTACTTTGCGCGTACCATTGTCGAACAACATATACCGAAACACCAGCTCCAGCAATCTTTCGGGACGGCACAATGCATAAAGCAACCTATCTTGCTCGGTAAGCTCCATTTTTTGGTCTGACTGTGCCTTGAAATAAGAACGTGCAAAAGCGAAGGGCTCAGAAAAAAGCGCATCGTTTTGGTCTTCTGACAGCGCTGCGTTTTTGATTTTCTCCAGCGATTTGGCGTTGTTGAGCGGCTCTTTCCATTTGGCCCAAAATTCTGTGGGTGTGCCCACCGTACCATACCAGGCATCGTTGGCCGACAGGGCCAGCAGCAACTGAGCGTAAATAAACAGCCCCGGAATTTCGTCTTCGTGCTGGTTGCGCAGGTGCTGCGAAATGGCCTGTTCATGGGGTGCCATGTTGTTGCCCGATGTGAGGTCGGGGCGTTTGCATTCAATCACCACCAGCGGAATGCCGTTTACAAAAAGCACCACATCGGGCCTGCGGCACTGGTGGCTGCCGGAACGAGCCACATCCATTTCGGCGGTAACGTGATACACGTTGTTTTCGGGGTTTTCCCAATCTATGTAGCGCAGCGAGTAGCTTTTCTTATCGCCGCCTATCACCTCTTCAAAGCTTTTGCCCAGGGTAAGCAGGCTGTACACTTTCTCATTGGTAACACCAATACCATCCGTGAGCGGAAAATCTTTGAGGGCCTCAACCGCTTTGTAGATATTGGCAGAACTGAATTTGTATTGTTGACCCCGGAATTCAAAGTGATTGATGCGGTGCAACTGCTGCTCGAGGATGGATTCCAGCAGTACAGAAGATGTTTTCTCGCCACGGG